>CAMYJV010000045.1 GCA_947258805.1 uncultured Gammaproteobacteria bacterium
GGAAGTGCAGGCGTGGATCGAAGGGAAGGTGGCGGAACTGCGCATCGCCGCAGGTCACGCCACCGGCGACGCGAACTAATCAGACGTCGAGGTTTTCCACCGTCAGCGCGTTACGCTCGATGAACTCGCGCCGCGGCTCGACGTGGTCGCCCATCAGGGTTGTGAAGATCTCATCCGCTGTCACCGCGTCTTCAATCTGCACTCGCATCAGGCGCCGCGTTTCCGGATTCACCGTGGTGTCCCACAACTGTTCGGGGTTCATCTCACCGAGACCTTTATAGCGCTGTATCGCCAGGCCGCGGCGGGCTTCGCTAAGCAACCATTCAATGGCCTCTTTGAAGCTGTGCACAGGACGCTCCTGTTCGCCACGCTCCACCCGGGCGCCTTCGTCGATCAGGCCGGATAATTCGGCGCCCAATGCAACGATGCGCTGATATTCCGCACCGGCAAAGAAACTCTGGGCGATCTGCCAGCGTTCATCATTGCCGTGGCGCCCGCGCGTAATTTCGATACCCTTCGGACCATCATCGTCTCTGCTGACACCTACGCGATAACGAACACCCGATCCGTTCACCGCGTGTCGCAGCGAGTCCTGCAGACCCGCAGCCCATTCCTCGAGAACCGCGGCGTCCGCATCCATCGCCAGCGCCGGCACATAGATCATTTGTTCGAGGGCGACCGGGTCATAGCGCCTCGCCAGTCGCTCGATCATGCTCATCACGCTGATGTAATTCGTGGCCAGGGCTTCCAGTGCGGTGCCGCTGATGGCCGGCGCCGTCTCGTTCACGTACAGGGCCGCCTTCTCGAGGGCGGCGGTCAACAGCACCGCGTTGAGTTCCGCATCATCTTTCACGTATTGCTCTTGCTTGCCGCGCTTCATCTTGTACAGGGGCGGCTGGGCAATGTAGACGTGACCACGTTCGATGAGCTCCGGCATTTGCCGGTAGAAAAATGTCAGCAGCAGGGTACGGATGTGGGAACCGTCCACGTCTGCGTCCGTCATGATGATGATGCGGTGGTAACGCAGCTTGTCCGGGTCGAAATCATTGCGCCCGATGCCGGTGCCCAGCGCGGTGATCAGCGTGCCCACTTCCTGGGACGACAGCATCTTATCGAAACGCGCTTTCTCCACGTTCAGGATCTTGCCCTTCAGGGGCAGGATGGCTTGCGTGCGGCGATCGCGGCCCTGTTTGGCGGAACCGCCCGCAGAATCGCCCTCCACCAGGAACAGCTCGCACAGCGCAGGATCTTTTTCCTGGCAGTCGGCCAGCTTGCCCGGCAACCCGGCTATATCTAATGCACCCTTGCGGCGGGTCATCTCGCGGGCTTTGCGCGCAGCCTCGCGGGCCCTGGCCGCCTCGATGATCTTCGCGACGACCAGCTTGGCTTCCTGTGGGTGTTCCTGCAGGAAGTCCTGCAGCTCGCTGGCCAGTGCGGCTTCAACGACGCCCTTCACTTCCGACGACACCAGTTTGTCTTTGGTCTGGGAAGAGAATTTCGGGTCCGGCACTTTCACGGATAACACGGCAGTTAAACCTTCGCGGGCGTCGTCTCCTACAGTAGCAACGCGGTCTTTCTTGGCGCCGTTCAGCTGTTCGATATAACCATTCAAAGTGCGGGTCAGCGCCGCGCGAAAACCGGCCAGGTGAGTGCCGCCGTCTTTCTGCGGAATATTGTTCGTAAAGCAGAACATGCTCTCCTGGTAGCTGTCGTTCCACTGGAGAGCCGTTTCTACGATGATGCCGTCGCGCTCGTCGCGGAAGTGCAGCACGTTAGGGTGTATTGGCGTCTTGTTGCGGTTCAGGTGCTCCACGAACGCACGAATACCGCCCTCGTACTCGAACAGGTCCTCGCGCTCTTCGCGCTCGTCGCGGAGCTGAATGCGCACACCAGAATTCAGGAACGACAGCTCGCGCAGACGCTTCGCGAGAACGTCGTAATGGAACTCGATGTTGGTGAAAATCTCGGCGCTCGGCCGGAAGTGCACGGTGGTGCCGGTGCGGTCGCTGTCACCGGTCACTGCCAGCGGTGCGGCTGGTTCACCGAGGTGATAGTCCTGCTCGTACGCCTTGCCATCGCGGTAAATGGTCAGGTGCAGATGCTCCGACAGCGCGTTGACCACCGATACGCCCACGCCGTGCAGACCGCCGGAGACCTTGTAGCTGTCGTCGTCGAATTTACCGCCGGCGTGCAGCACCGTCATGATGACCTCGGCGGCAGAGCGGCCCTCTTCCGGGTGTTCACCCACCGGGATGCCGCGACCATCGTCGGCCACCGTGACGGATTCATCGGCGTGGATCGTGACGTCGATCTGGGTGCAGTGGCCGGCCAGGGATTCGTCGATGGAGTTGTCGACGACCTCGAAAACCATGTGGTGAAGGCCGGTGCCGTCGTCCGTGTCCCCGATGTACATTCCAGGGCGTTTGCGCACCGCTTCAAGGCCTTTTAAGACCTTGATATTACTGGAATCATAGGTTTTTTCAGCGGCCATGTAGTGCCCCGGGGTGAAACCGCCAGATTATACCAGAGCGGTCAGTTCACCGCGTTCCACGTGAAACCGTGCGTGGGAGTCAGAAACGGTCAGTGCGCTGTCCGTCAGCGCGGTAATAAACACTTGCGAACCGCTTTCAACGATGCCCTCAACCAGCCCCGCCAGGTGCTCGGGATCCAGTTCAGCAGCTGGCTCGTCTACCAGCAAAATCGAACGTTTGCCCGTCGCGCTTTGCACGCATTCCGCCTGCGCGAGCACCATCGCAGCCCCGAGCAGTTTCTGCTGACCTCGGGATAACCGGTGCCTGGCTAGCTGACCGCCCACGATCAGTTCCAGTTCGGCGCGATGGGGGCCCGCCTGGGTTGCGCCCAGCGCGCGGTCCCGGTCTACGCCTGCCGCCAGCGCCTCGGCCAGGCTCGCGGTCTCCGACCAGCCGGAGCGATATCGTAACTTAACAGGGATATCGACGAACTTAGCGACATATAGCTGCAATATAGGCTCAATATCCCGAATATAGGTGCGCCGGGATTTGTCCACGGTATTCGCCCCATCAAGCAGGTCGGGGTCCCAGGCAGCCACCGTGGCGGCGTCCAAACCCTGCTTTAACGCGGCGTTGCGCTGTTGCAGCGCCCGCCGGAATTTCCGCCACCCGGGCAGGAACTCATGTTTCACGTGAAACACTCCCCAGTCGAGGTAGCGTCGCCGCTCACCGGGTCCGCCCTGGACCAGGGTATGCACCGTGGGATCGATAAGCTGGACGGGCAATCGCTCCGCCAGTTCGGCCACAGGGGCCCCACCCCTGCCGTCTATGTGTAACTCCGTTGCCCCCGGTGTAATCCGCAGACCGAGTTTGCCCGCCGGGTCCTGGGTCTCGCCGTAAATGATGGCCTCCCCTTGCCCCGATGCGATCAGCCCACTGAGCTGAGGCGCACGAAAGCTGCGGCCGCGACCCAGGCAGTAAATGGCTTCCAGGAGGCTGGTTTTGCCGGCGCCGTTGTGGCCGACCACCACATTCAGATCAGGATGCGCTTCGAGCTCGCCGCTGGCGATGCACCGAAATGAGGTCACTCGCAACCGAGCCAGGGACACGCCGATGGGCCCCGCAGCGGCCCGGCAATCAGAGCCGCATGGGCATGACGACGTAGCGGGCACTATCCTCGCCCGGGGCCTGGATCAGGCAGCTGCTATTTGCGTCTACAAAACCTAGCTCGACGTCTTCGGTGCCCACTGCGCCGAGCGCGTCCAGCAAGTAATTGACGTTGAAGCCAATCTCCATACCATCGCCGTCGTACTCAACCTCGAGCTCGTCCTGGGCTTCTTCCTGGTCCGGGTTATTGGCCTGGATTTTGACCTTGTTTGGGGCGAGTTCCAGGCGGATCCCACGATATTTCTCGTTGGACAGAATTGCCGCCCGCTGTAAAGCGTGGCGCAGTGATTCCCGACCAGCCCGCAGCCGATTCGTCGCTTTCGCCGGAATCACGCGCTCGTAGTCCGGAAAACGCCCGTCGATGAGTTTCGACGTGAATTGAATGTTCCCGACCACCGCGCGGATGTGATTACTGCCAATGGCCAGCTCGATCTCCTCGCCCTCGCCCAGGAGTCGCTGCAGTTCCAGCACGCCTTTGCGGGGAATGATCACCTGCTGGGCTTTTTCCCCGGCATCCGCCGAGCCGACCTCACAGATGGCCAGTCGGTGACCGTCAGTTGCCACCGCGCGGACTATTCCATGACCCGTTTCCAGCAGCAGGCCGTTGAGGTAATAGCGCACGTCTTGCTGCGCCATAGCAAACTGGGTCTTCTCGAGCAATTGCCGGGTATCTCAGCTGCAACTTAACCACCGCGTCGTCAGGCAATGCCCGGCAAATGTCCAGCAGCTTACGCCCTGGTACGGTGATTTCACCCTCCGCAGACAGGTCATCGGGCGTCGAGCTTGCGACCAGCTCCACTTCCAGGTCGGTGGCCGTCACGGTCAGCGACTGGTTCCTGGCAACCAGGAGCACGTTGGACAGTATCGGCATGGTCTGGCGCCTTTCCACGACGCCGATCACCGCCTGCAGTGGCCTGAGTAAAGATTCCCGGGAGGTGGCTAGTTTCATGTCTGCGACCCGCTAATAATTAATCTTAGAGACTTGTATAAAGACTTATTGTTGTTATTAAGGCCTGTTCCATCCGGGGATGAAACTGATAAAAGCAATTTAAATCAACAACTTATCTGGTTTTCACCCTGTGTGGGCATGGCCTGATTCAGCGCCGGCAACCGGTGGATAAGTTGTGGGGCCACGGACCCCCTGAACTTATCCACACGTTTTGCCCGTGGCTGTAGACAGCCGGACCCACCGGTTATTCCACCACCGCTCAAGTGGTCAATATCCGCAGCAAATTCTGGTAATCCTCGCTCACCCGGACCTCTGACTCCCGCAGCAGTTTTACCCGGCGGCAGGCGTGAATCACCGTGGTGTGATCACGGCCACCAAAGGCGTCGCCGATCTCCGGCAGGCTGTGGTTGGTCAGTTCCTTGGCCAGGCTCATGGCGATTTGCCGCGGTCGGGTAATAGAGCGGCTGCGGCGTTTCGACAGCAAGTCCGCGACACGAATCTTGAAGTATTCGGCCACCGTTTTCTGAATATTATCGATAGTGACCAGCTTATCCTGCAGCGCGAGCAGGTCACGCAGGGCTTCCTTCGCGAAGTCCAGGGTAATGGGACGGCCGGTGAATGCCGAGGTGGCAATGATTCGTCGCAATGCGCCTTCCAGCTCACGCACGTTCGACCTAATGCGCTTGGCAACGAAAAACGCCACTTCTTCCGGCAACGCAATCCCTTCAGCCTGGGCCTTGCTCATCAGGATCGCTGCGCTGGTTTCCAGCTCCGGCGGCTCGATAGCCACGGTCAGCCCCCAGCCGAAACGTGATTTCAGGCGTTCTTCCAGGCCATCGACCTCTTTGGGATAGCGGTCGCAGGTCAGCACGATCTGTCGCTGGCCTTCCAGTAACGCATTGAAAGTATGAAAGAATTCTTCCTGTGACCGGTCTTTCTTCGCGAAGAACTGAATGTCGTCGATCAGCAGTGCGTCCAGGGACCGGTAGGTGCGTTTGAAGTCATTGATCGTGTTGTGTTGCAGCGCCCGCACCATGTCGCCGACGAACTGCTCTGAATGCACGTAGGCCACTCGGGCGCCGGGACGCTGCTCGAGGATCAGGTTGCCGATGCTGTGCATCAGGTGGGTTTTGCCCAGGCCCACGCCCCCGTAGATGAACAGCGGGTTGTAGGCAGCGCCGGGGTTATGGGCCACCTGGCTGGCCGCTGCTCGCGCGAGTTGGTTGCTGTTGCCCTCGACAAACCGGTCGAAAGTGTAGTCACGGTTCAATCGCCCACCGAGAAAGGCTGCCGGAACGGCTGCGGCGACTGGCGCCGGTGTACCCGTGTCGTCCGTGGCTACGGTTCGTGGTGGGCCCAGGCTACCAACTTCCAGGACGACGTCCACCGGGTCCGTGTTCACCGCGACGCAGGCCTGGATCTGGTCCAGGCAATGGTCGTTGATCCAGTTGACCACGAAGCGATTGGGCGCCAGCAACCGCAATGTCGAGCCGTCTTCGACGGCCTGCAGCGGCCGAATCCAGGTATTGAATTGCTGCTCGGATAAGTCTGCGCGCAATTGCTTGACGCAGCGGTTCCACGGGGAGGCCTGCACGCTTTAGTCCAACGCCGTATTGTTGTTGTGTGTCGGGAACGGAAAGGACGGGCAGTCTATACCTGCAGCAAAAAGTTATCCACAGGCGGGCGCTATTGACATCATTGTAGTGCCTGCGTAATCTCGCGGTCCCCCAGACACCCGCCATGTCGCTGTTTTTCAATAAGGTTTTCGGATCATGAAGCGCACCTACCAGCCTAGCCGCACCAAGCGGACACGAACCCATGGGTTTCGGGCCCGCATGGCAACCCGGGGCGGGCGCGCAATCCTGAAGCGACGTCGGGCAAAGGGCCGCGCGCGGCTCAGCGTCTGAACCGTCTCCAAGGGCCTAACGTTCACTGGCAACACGGGGCTTCCGGCGATGACCGGGCGGCCGCTCAGCCTTGGTTCTAAAACTTGGATCCACTCCGGCGCGACAGGTCTTTCCGCCGCGGGCAGCGGCTGACTCGTCCAGGCGAATTCCAGCAGGTGTTTCGCACTGGCCGTCGCTCCGCGGATCGCTGCTTCACCGTGCTGTTCTGTCACAATATGCACAAGCAGCCGCGCCTGGGTCTGGCCGTTGCCAAACGCAGGGTGCGCCGGGCAACGGCACGTAACCGGCTCAAACGAGTGGTGCGGGAGAGTTTTCGAGCGGTCGCCCCGTCGCTGCCGCCGGTAGATATCGTGGTGCTGGCCGGGCCCGCAGCGGGCGCAACCAACAACGCAAAACTTTTCGCCAGCCTTGAACAACACTGGCAGCGCATTCTGGAAAACATGAATGGATAACGTTCGGCTATTCCTGTGGGTAGGTCTGGGCCTGTTGCTCTGGATTACCGTGACGACCTGGCAGCGCGACTATGCACCGCCCCCGGTCGCCGCCACGGCACCCGCTGTGGATCCCGCGGCTGTCGATGCCGCACCCGCCGCTGCTCCAGACGCCGATCTGCCGGAACTGCCTGCAATGCCGTCGCCAACCGCCGAAGGCGCTCCGGCCATTCCTGGCGCCACGATTTCGGCCGCCGCTCCGACCCCGGGTCGCACCGTCAAAGTGCGCACCGACGTGCTGGAAGTGGAAATCGATTTGTCGGGTGGTGACCTGCGCGGTGCGCAACTGCGGGATTATCCGAAAGCCAAAGACCAGCCAGACGAGTTGGTTGAACTGCTGAGCCAGGACCCGGCCAGGCTGTCGGTTTTCCGTGCGGGCTTGCGCAACGCCGCCGGCGGCCCGGAGGCAACCCACGTATCGCCCTTCCAGGCGGAGCAGACCGTGTATGAGTTGGCAGATGGTGCAGACGAACTGGAAGTGCCGCTGCGTTTTTCCGAAGGTGGGGTTATTGTCGACAAAACCTACCGCTTTCGCCGCGGCCGCTATGACATCGCCCTGTCACAAAAGCTGACGAACAACTCGGCCGACGTTTATGGGGCCGTGCCATACCTGCAAATTCAACGCCGGCACGTGCCACCTGACCGGTCGATGTTCGACGTGGATACCTATTCTTTCGTCGGCCCGGTGATTTACGATGGCGACAGCTACGAGAAGATCGACGTCGACGACCTGGCAGACGAGCCCGTCAAGGAGACGATCAGCGCTGGCTGGCTCGCAGCCATTCAGCATCATTTTCTAATTGCTGCCGTGCCTGCAGGTGAGCCGCCGTCGCAGTACACCGTGAACTTCGACGGCCAGCTGTTCGTAGCCAGCGCAATTGCCGGGCAGGTAGCGCCGGTGGCGCCGGGTGCGTCGGCGAATTTCGACGCCAAGCTGTTCGTTGGCCCAAAGTTACAGGACCAGCTGGAAGAAACCGCGCCCGGGCTCAAGCTGACCGTCGACTACGGTGCGCTGACACTGCTCGCCCAGCCGCTGTTCTGGCTGCTCGACAAGGTCTACTCGTTCGTCGGTAACTGGGGCTGGACCATTGTGATGGTCACATTCCTGATCAAGCTGTTGTTCTACAAACTTTCGGAGACCAGCGGCCGGTCTATGGCCAAGATGCGCAAAATGCAGCCGCGCATGAAAGCCCTGCAGGAACGGTTTAAAGACGACCGCGAGGCCATGAGCCGTGCGTTGATGGATCTTTACAAGAAAGAAAAAGTCAACCCGGCGGCAGGCTGTTTGCCAATGCTGGTGCAGATTCCGTTCTTCATCGCCTTCTACTGGGTTCTGCTCGAAAGCGTGGAGATGCGCCAGGCGCCCTTCATGCTGTGGATCCAGGACCTGTCGGCCCGCGATCCGTATTTCATCCTGCCGCTGCTGATGGGGGCTGCGATGTGGTTCCAGCAGAAGCTCAACCCCGCGCCGCCGGATCCGGTGCAGGCCAAGGTTATGGCATTCCTGCCGGTGATTTTTACCGGCATGTTCGCCTTTTTCCCCGCCGGCCTGGTGCTGTACTGGCTGACCAACTCCCTGCTTTCCATGGCCCAGCAGTGGAAGATCAACAAGGCAGTAGAAGCTACCTAGTCGTTGCCAGGTGCCACCCACAGCAGCACAAAGATAGCTGTCGGGTACTTTTCGGCTAGTCGTCAAGCCGGCTCGACACCACGACTTCGCCGTGCAGCGTGCGATGCACCGGGCACTTGTCGGCAATCTCCAGCATGCGCGCCCGTTGTTCGGCGGAGAGTTCGCCGCTTAGCCGGATACGCCGCTCGAAGCGATCGATACGGCCGTCTGCTGACTCGCACTCGTCGCAGTCTTTCGCATGTATCTTGTCGTGTTCTACCGTCACGCTCGCCGAGCGCAGCGCAATTTTTTTGTGCTTTGCATACATCTGTAGCGTCATCGACGTGCACGCGGCCAGTGCCGCGCTCAGCAGACCGTAGGGGGTCGGACCGGTGTCCTGGCCGCCCACCGAAGCAGGTTCGTCGGCAATCAGCCGGTGCGGGCCGGCCTGGATCCCGGTGCGAAAACTACCGGCTTCGGTGACTGCGGTAACGCCCGGTTCTCCGGCCGGCTTCGCAGCTACAACGGCTGCCGGCAGATAGCGGTCTGCCCATGCGGCGATCACGTTGGCGGCATAGGCTGTATCTTGCGCGTCCGTCAGCAGGTGATCGGCGCGGTCGAGGCTGACAAAGCTTTTCGGGTGTTTCGCGGCCGTGAAAATAGCCGTGGCGTGATCGATGCCGACGATGGCGTCCAACGGCGAATGCATCACCAGCAGCGCCCGCTTAAGGTCACCCAGGGCGGGCTCCAGGGGTTGGGCTTCCAGGTCTTCGACAAACTGCCGCCGCAACTGGAACGGTCGTCCGCCGATGTTCACCGTCGCCTGGCCCTGTGTCCGTATCTCGTCGATCCCGTCGGCAAAGAGATGGGCCACGTGCCCGGCGCTGTCCGGCGCGCCAAGGGTGGCCACGGCCACGCAGGAGGGTATTTCCTTGGCAGCCATCAGTACTGCAGTGCCACCGAGGGAGTGGCCGATCAGCAGTGCCGGCGCCGCCAGTTCTTTTTCCAGCGCACGTGCCGCAGCGACCAGGTCGGCCACGTTCGCCGAGAAACCGGTCGCACCGAAATCGCCTTCGCTCTCGCCAAGCCCGGTAAAATCGAAGCGCAGGCACGCAATGCCCTGGTCGGCGAGAGCGCCGGCGATACGCGTCGCGGCGCGAACATTCTTGGTGCAGGTAAAGCAATGGGCAAACAGTGCCACCGCGCGGATGTCACCGCTGCCGGGGGTTTCGAGAATGCCGGCCAGTTGCTCGCCGGCCGGGTTGGAAAAATGAAAAGCGCTTCTCGTCATACATCACTACCCGTGCTGAGGTCGTTACTGGTGGCCACTCGCTCCTTGGAACCCGTCCGCGCGTGAACGTTCCAGCTGAAAGTGACACGATCTGTGCGCGGGCAACCGGCGCCGGCCGCGGTGGCATCACGGTCATCCGCGTATCGGGACCCGCCGTGCGGTCAATTGCCCGCGCGCTGACGGGCGAGGTGCCGGCGCCGAGGAAAGCGCTGCTCAGGCCTTTCCGTGATGCCGGCGGTGAGCCCATCGATACCGGCATTCTGCTGTTTTTTCCGGCGCCCGGCTCTTTTACCGGTGAGGATGTGCTGGAACTGCAGGCCCACGGTGGCGCGATGGTCTGCGAAATGCTCATGGAACGCCTGCTGCAGCTCGACGCGCGGCTGGCCGAACCGGGAGAATTTTCGCAGCGCGCTGTCCTGAACGACAAGCTCGATCTCAGCCAGGTCGAAGCCATCGCTGACCTGATCGACAGCCAGTCCCGTGCCGCCGCGAAGGCGGCGCAACGCTCCTTGAGCGGTCGGTTCTCAGAACTGGTGATGGTGCTGAACGAGCAGGTCACCCAATTACGCGTGTACGTGGAAGCGGCGCTGGACTTCCCGGAAGAGGAAACCGACTTCCTGGACGACTCGGCTCTCGGCCAGCGCCTGGGTATGGTGGGTGAGGCCTTCGACATTCTGGAAACCTCCCTGCGGCAGGGTGTGTTGTTGCGCGACGGTGTGCATGTGGTGCTGGCCGGGCGGCCGAACGCGGGCAAGTCCAGCGTGCTGAACGCGTTGGCCGGTTACGACGCGGCCATCGTCACGGAGGTGCCGGGCACCACCCGCGACCTCGTGCGGGAGACACTGGATCTCGGCGGCCTGCCGGTGCACATCATCGACACAGCGGGCCTGCGGGACCATGCGGACCGGGTAGAGGCAGAAGGTATTCGCCGGGCTCGCTCACAACTCGCGACGGCCGACCACGCGCTGCTGATCGTCGATGCCACAAGCCCGTGGCAGGAAACGCTGCCGGAGCTCGTGGCAGAACTGCCGGACGGCCTGCATTACACCGTGGTCGTCAACAAGATAGATCTCAGCGACGAAGAGCCAGGGCGGGACCCCGAGCTGGCCGACCGGGTGTTCGTATCAGCGCTGACTCTTGCGGGTATCGACGCGCTCGCCGAGCAACTGAAACTACGCCTGGGCTTCGAAGCGCCGGGGGAGGGCACCGTGATTGCCCGGCAGCGCCACCTCGATGCGTTGCGCCGGGCCCGGGCGCATTTCGAACAAGGCTGCCAGCAGCTCAAGCTTCACCGCGCGGGCGAACTGCTGGCCGCCGATCTGCTCGAAGTGCAGAATGCATTGGCGGAAATCACCGGCGAGTTCACGAGTGACGATCTTCTCGGCGAGATCTTTGCGAATTTCTGTATCGGGAAATAGCCGCAGCGTGAGGCTGATGCAGAATGGCCGAGCCAACTCGCCGCGGCCGCATAAAAGTTTTCACGAGCATCCAGTAAGTGAATGCGTGGAGCCATGAAGACGATACGTCATCTCTACGGTGTGCACTGCTGTTTGGTGCGGTTGTCTTCTTGTCTGGATGTGGCCCGTCAGCCCTGGGACGGGCGGAGTTCCCGCACTTCGGCTTCCATGACCTCCGGCGTGCCGCTCAACACCACCCGGTTGCGGCCTTCGGCTTTTGCTTCATACAGCGCATCGTCGGCGCGGGCCAGCCACTCCGGCACCGTTTCACCGCGCCGGTATTCGGCCACGCCAACTGAAACGGTCACCCGGTAGAGCTCGTCGAAGGGTTGATCAGCAACGCTCGAACGCATGCGATCGGCGCAGATGCCGGCCCCGGCCAGCGGCGTGCCTGGCAGGATTGCGATGAACTCTTCGCCCCCAAAACGGCCGAGGGAACGCCGATGGTCACAGGGTTCAATGGCATCCATTGCCCGCAGTTCCGACCGCGCCCGCTTGGCAAACTGCTTCAGCACCCGGTCGCCAATCAGGTGCCCGTGTTCGTCATTTAGCACTTTGAAGTGATCGAGATCGAGTATGCACACGGAAACCGGTGTGTTGGTGCGATCAGCGCGGCCCTTTTCGCGCGCCAGCGTGTCCATGATGGCGTGTCGATTGTAAGACTTGGTCAGCTGATCGCGTTCTGCGATGCGCACGACCTTCTGAATGGTCTGGCGCAGCTCCAGGTTTCGGTCCTGCAGGCTGCGGCGCAGGTCATGCAGGTAGTGGGCGGACATCACGAGCCAGCCCATCACGCCCAGGTAGGTCACGAGGTTCAGCAGTTCCGGTTGCCAGTCGCCGCGGCCGAGACCATAGCGCAGCGCGGTGGCGCCCGCGTAGGCCGCACCGGCCGCCAGCGCGAGTCTGATGAACGCACGCTGGCGCATCTGAAACAGTGCGTAGAGGTTGGCGCACAGGAACATGCCCAGGGACAGCTGGGTGCCACCGACGGTGAAGATGCAGAAAGTCGTCGCCCAGCCGATGCCGAGCAGGCTCTGCGCCGCGGCCATGCCCTCGGGTGACAGCTCGGCCGCCGCGCTGGAGCGGGCAATGCCAAAGAACAGCGCGTTGGTGGCGGTAATGCCGGTCAGCAACACGAGGGCCCCTGGTGCGACGATTGCCGTCTGGCCGGCCGCCGCGCTGAGCCACGCGATCGCCGCCCACAGCAGGTACAGGGCCAGGCCCATGGCAAACTGCCGCATCGGCCGGGGCGCCTGCTCGGCTGCGGGGATTTGCTCTGCGTCGTTCAGGCGGTCCGCGGGCATGTGACAGGCTCCGCAACACGGTTTTCGGACATATTTCATAAGCTTCGCAGAGCTGCGGCCCGGCATCCGTGAAGCAGGTCCCAGACGGTGCGAGCGTAGCGCCGCAACAGGTAGAATTCCGGCCCCCGAGGAGCCCCTTCATGCAGCAGCGCGAATTCGACGTGATCGTGGTTGGCGGTGGCCACGCCGGCACCGAGGCGGCTGCGGCCGCGGCCCGCATGGGCGCGCGCACGCTGTTGCTGACCCAGAATCTCGAAACCGTGGGCCAGATGAGCTGCAATCCGGCCATCGGCGGCATCGGCAAAGGCCATCTCGCCCGGGAAATCGATGCGCTGGGCGGCATCATGGCCCGGGCCGCCGACCGGGCGGGTATTCACTTTCGCACCCTGAACGCGAGCAAGGGCGCGGCGGTTCGCGCCACCCGCGCGCAAGCTGACCGCGTGCTGTACCGGCAGGCCGTGCGGGCGTTTCTCGACGCGCACCCCAATCTCACCCTGTTCCAGCAGGGTGTTGAAGACCTGGAGCTCAGCGGCGACGGGGTAACCGGCGTGGTCACCCAAATGGGCCTGCGCTTCCGCGCGCGGGCCGTCGTGTTGACGGTGGGTACCTTCCTGGCCGGGAAGATTCACGTGGGACAGGAGCAAACGGCCGGTGGCCGCGCCGGCGATCCACCGGCCCAGAATTTGGCCGAGCGATTGCGGGAATTGCCGCTGCGAGCAGGGCGCCTGAAGACGGGCACACCGCCGCGTATCGACGGTCGCACGGTGAATTTCGCGGTGATGACCGAACAGCCGGGAGACGATCCGCGACCCGTATTCTCTTTTATCGGCCGGCGCAGCGATCACCCGCGCCAGACTAGCTGCTTTATCACGCGCACCACCGAGCGGGCCCACGACATCATTCGCGCCGGGCTCGACCGCTCGCCGATGTTCAGCGGTGCCATCGAAGGCGTTGGCCCGCGCTACTGCCCGTCTATCGAAGACAAGGTCGTGCGCTTTGCCGAGCGCACCAGTCACCAGATCTTCGTCGAACCGGAAGGGCTCGATACCCGGGAGCTGTACCCGAACGGGATTTCCACCAGCCTGCCGTACGACGTGCAGGAGGCCATGATCGCTGCCATCCCGGGCTTCGAGACCGCGCAGATCACCCGGCCGGGCTACGCCATCGAGTACGACTACTTCGACCCCCGCGACCTGCGCATGAGCCTGGAAAGCCGCTGCCTGCCAGGGCTCTACCTGGCCGGGCAGATCAACGGCACCACCGGTTACGAAGAAGCCGGCGCGCAGGGCTTGCTGGCCGGCATCAACGCAGCCCTTGCCGTGCGGGGCGATGCGTCCTGGTGCCCCGGCCGCGACGAGGCCTACATCGGCGTGCTGGTGGACGATCTTGTCACCCGCGGCACCACCGAGCCTTACCGTATGTTCACCAGTCGCGCCGAACACCGGCTGCTGTTGCGCGAAGACAATGCAGACCTGCGCCTCACGCCGAAGGGCCGCGAGCTGGGCCTGGTCGACGACGAGCGCTGGCAGTCGTTCACACACAAGCGTGACGCAATCGAGAAGGAACTCGAACGCCTGGGGCAACAACTGGTGCGGCCCGAGGCCTTGTCGAAGCAAGACACCGAGCAGCTCGGTGGGACGTTGCGCCGCGAAGCGTTCGCGATCGACCTGTTGCGTCGCCCGGAGACCGGCTATGCGGCGCTGACCAGCCTGCCGGTGGTGGGGCGGCGCTCGGCACCGGCTGACGAAGTTCCCGAGCAGGCGGAACAGATCGACGCGCAGGTAGAAATCCAGACGCGCTACGCCGGTTACCTGAAACGCCAGCGCGCCGAAATCGACAAGCAGCGCCGCCACGCCGACACCCTGCTGCCGGAAGACCTCGACTACGCCGCCGTGCGCGGCCTGTCCCACGAAGTGCGGCAGAAGCTCACGGATCATCGCCCCGCGACGGTAGGGCAGGCCGGGCGCATTGCCGGCGTCACCCCGGCAGCGGTATCGCTGCTGCTGGTGCACATGAAGAAACGCGAGCGCCGCAGCGCGTGATGCGAATCCGGGTGAAGCTGGCTGGCGCGGCCCTGGCTGCGGGTCTCCTCGTGGTCGCCTGTGGCCCGGCTGAAGACGCGCCGGCGCCGACACCGGTTGGTGGTGCGGCCGGAGCCGAGCGTGCCGCGGTGCAGATCCTGCGTGTGGGCAACGGCGCCGAACCCCAGACCCTGGATCCCCATCGGGCCGAAGGAGTGCCGGAGTCGAACATCCTGCGGGACCTGTTCGAAGGGCTGGTCGGCGAAGCGCCCGACGGCAGCCTGGTACCCGGCGCAGCGGAATCGTGGACCATCAGCGACGACGGGCTGCTCTATACCTTCAGGATTCGCGCCGACGCGCGCTGGAGCAACGGCGCGCCGGTCACCGCCCGCGACTTCGAGTTTGGCCTGCGGCGCGCCGTAAACCCGGCGACGCTGTCGGTGTACTCGAGCGTGCTGTTCCCGATCGTGAATGCGGAGGCCATCGTCGATGGTGAGCTGCCCCCGGCGCAGCTGGGCGTGCGCGCGGTCGATGATCGGACGCTGGAGATCCGGCTGAACTCGCCCACACCCTACCTGCTCGGCTTGCTGACGCACTCCACGACTTACCCGGTCTACGCGCCGAACCTGGACGAACACGGCCAGCGCTTCGCCCGGCCCGGCAAGCTGGTGAGCAACGGTGCCTATCAGCTCAGCGAGTGGGTCGTGCAGTCGCACGTGCGCCTGGCGCGAAATCCCAACTACTGGGACGATGCCGGCACCGAAATCGACGAGGTCTGGTACTACGCGATTGAAAACCCGGACGCGGAACTGAAACGCTATCGCGCCGGCGAACTGGATATCACCGACGGGCTGCCTTACAACCAGCTGAAATGGGTGCGCGAGAATCTCGCCGACGAACTGGTGATCGACCCGTGGTTCGGCAGCTACTACTTCGGCTTCAACCTCTCCAGGCCGCCCTTCGAGAACGCGAAAGACCTGCGCACCGCGCTGGCCACGGCCATCGACCGCGACATCATCACCAAGAGCGTGACCAATGCCGGGGAGATTGCCGCTTACGGCTGGGTGCCGCCCGCGGCCGGTTACACCGGCCAGCAGCCGGCGTGGGCCGACTGGACTCAGGCAGAGCGGAACGCGGAGGCCCGCCGGCCCTATGCGCAGGCGGGGTATTCCGCGGAGAACCCGCTGCGCGTGGAAGTGCTCTACAACACCAACGAAAACCACAAGCGCATCAGCGTGGCCATCGCGTCCATGTGGAAAGAGCAGCTGGGGGTGGAGACCAGCCTGGTAAACCAGGAGTGGAAAGTCTTCCTGGATACTAAGAATCGCAGGGAAGATACCCAGGTGTTCCGTGCCGGCTGGATCGGCGACTACGACGATGCGTACAGCTTTGCGCAGCTGATGCACTCGAAGAATGCGCAGAACGATTCCGCGTACCTGAACGCGACCTACGATGAGCTGCTGGATCGCTCGGCGCGCGAGCTCGACACCGAAAAGCGTATCGCGTTGCTGGAAGCAGCCGAGCGCGAGCTGCTCGAAGACCTGCCCATCATCCCGATCTATTTCTACGTGTCGAAGCACCTGGTGAAACCGTGGGTGGGTGGCTGGACTCCCAATGTGATGGACCGGCATCCGAAGAAAGACTTCCATATCCTGAGCCACTGACGGCGCAGTTCGCCAGACCGGTTGCCGAGCAGCGCTCCGGGGCCCCAGAATCGCCGGGTGCTTCGTTTCGCCATTCAGCGCCTGCTCGGCGCAGTACCCACGCTGCTGGTGCTCATAGCGATAGCCTTTTTCCTGATCCGGCTGGCGCCCGGCGGCCCCTTCGACACGGAAAAAAGCCTGCCGCCGGAAATCGAAGCCAACCTGCGCGCCGCCTACAACCTTGACGAACCGCTGCCGATGCAGCTGGGCCGTTACCTGTGGAACCTGGCCCAGGGCGATTTCGGCCCGTCCTTCCAGTACCGCGATTTCACGGTCACAGAGCTCATCGCCACTGGTTTCCCGGTGTCGCTTCGCCTGGGTTCCCTGGCCATGGCCCTCGCACTTTTGCTGGGCATCAGCGCCGGCACGCTGGCGGCCCTGCGCCAGAACCGGCCGGCGGACTACACGATCATGGGCGCGGCGATGACCGGTATTTCCATTCCGAATTTCGTGCTCGCACCGTTGCTGGTGCTGGTGTTTGCGGTGTGGCTGCGCTGGCTGCCGGCTGGCGGTCTGGGTGACGGGTCCCTGCGGTATGTCGTGCTGCCGGTCATTGCACTGGCCCTGCCCCAGGTGGCCTACATTGCGCGCCTGACCCGCGGCAGCATGATCGAAGTCTTGCGCAGTCCGTTCATCCGCACCGCGCGGGCACAGGGTTTGCCCACCCGCACCGTGATTCTGCGCCACGCGTTGAAACCCGCCCTGCTGCCTGTGGTTTCCTACCTCGGCCCGGCGCTGGCGGCCATCATCACCGGCTCGGTAGTCGTCGAACAGATTTTCGGTGTCCCGGGCCTCGGCCGGTTCTTCGTGCAGGGTGCGCTGAACCGCGACTACACGTTGGTGATGGGCGTGGTGGTGTTCTACGGATCGTTGATTATCGCGCTGAATTTCCTGGTTGACCTGGTGTACGGCTGGCTCGACCCGCGGCTGCGCCACGGATGAGCGTGGTGGCCCGCACCGTCGCCCCTCCGGGCCGCAGCCTCTGGTCCGATGCATGGGTGATCCTGCGCCGCAACCGCGCGGCGATGACGGCGCTGTGCCTGCTGACCGGCATGACGGTGCTGGTCCTGGTTGGGCCTTTCCTCAGCCCCTATACCTACGACGGCACAGACTGGGACCAGGTGTCCTCGCCGCCATCCTTCGCCAACGGCCACTGGTTCGGCACCGATGGCCTGGGTCGCGACCTGTTCGTGCGCACGTTGTACGGTGGGCGCATCTCGCTGCTGGTTGGCGCGGTCGCTACCGCGGTGTCGCTGTTGATCGGCATCAGCTACGGCGCAGTGGCCGGCTACGTGGGCGGGCGCACCGACCAGTTGATGATGCGAATCGTCGACATCCTGTACGCGCTGCCGTTCATGTTCCTGGTGATCCTGCTGATGGTGCTGTTCGGCCGCAACATCGTGCTGATCTTCTTTGCCATCGGCGCCATCAACTGGCTCGACATGGCGCGCATCGTGCGCGGCCAGGCCCTGGCCCTGCGCGGCAAGGAATATGTGGAGGCTGCCCGGGCCGGTGGGGTGCGCTCCGGGCGCATCATTCGCCGCCACATCGTGCCGAACCTGCTCGGCGTGGTGATCATCTACGCCACGCTCACCGTGCCGCAGGTCATCCTGGTGGAATCCTTCCTGAGCTTCCTCGGCCTCGGCGTGCAGGAACCGATGACGTCCTGGGGCGCGCTGGTGAACGAGGGTGCGCAGGAACTGGAGAACGCGCCTTGGATGCTGCTGTTCCCGGCGGTGGCGCTGGCGATGACACTCTTTTGTTTCAACTTCGTTGGTGACGGTTTGCGCGACGCGCTGGACCCGCGAGATCGCAGCGCATGACTGCGGGGGCCCTGTTGCACGTCGCCGACCTCCACGTGCGCTTCGCAACGCCCGACGGCTACGTGCGGGCAGTGCGCGGCCTGAATTTCGAACTCGCGGCCGGGGAGAGTCTCGGCATCGTCGGCGAGTCCGGTTCCGGCAAGAGCCAGAGTGTGCTGGCGCTGATTGGCCTGCTGGCCGACAACGGTCAGGCCCGCGGCACCGCCCACTTCGGCGACCGGGAACTGCTGTCGTTGCCGCCACGCGAGCTGGTTGCACTGCGCGGCGCCGAGATCGCGATGGTGTTCCAGGATCCGATGACGGCGCTCAATCCCTATCTCAGCATCGGCGCACAGATGAGCCTTGTGCTGCGCCGGCACGAAGGTGCCAATGCGGCGGCCGCCCGCACGCGGTGCATCGACATGCTCGAGGCCGTGAAGCTCAGCGACGCGAAGCGCCGGCTGGATATGTATCCCCACGAACTGTCGGGCGGCCACCGCGCCTGCTGATCGCGGACGAACCCACTACCGCGCTGGACGTCACGGTCCAGGCGCAGATTCTTGCGTTGATTTCTGAACTGCGCGACCAGCTCGACACCTCGATTCTTTTAATTACGCATGACCTCGGCGTGGTGGCGGGGCACTGCGACCGAGTGCTGGTGATGGAGCAGGGCCAGCGTCGCGACTACGGCACCGTCGACCAGGTGTTTCACGCACCGACCCACCACTACACGCGCAAACTGCTGGCGGCCGTGCCGCGCGTTGACGCGCCGGGCCGGCAGGGTGACCTGCCGGGGGGTGACGCATTGCTGCGCGTTCAGGACCTCAGCGTGAGTTTTCGCCTGCCGCCGGACCACTGGCCGGGGCGGGCGCGGCAGCTCAAGGCGGTGAACCGGGTGAGCTTCGAGCTCGCGCCGGGTGAGACCCTGGGCGTAGTGGGCGAGTCCGGTTGCGGCAAGTCCAGCCTCGCCCGCGCAGTATTGCGCCTGGTGCCGGCCAGCACCGGCACCGTTAGCCTGCTGGGCCGCGAACTGTTGCCGCTGCACGGCGCCGACCTGCGCGCGGCGCGCCGCGATCTGCAGGTGGTGTTCCAGGATCCGCTGGCGTCGCTGGACCCGCGCATGACCGTGCGCGATATCGTTGCCGAGCCGCTGGAAAGCTTTCGGCCGGATCTGTCGCGCGATGAAGTCACGCAAAGAGTCGCCAGGCTGCTCGAACGCGTGGGCCTGGAGCCGGCGCACCTGAACCGTTATCCGCATGAATTCTCCGGCGGTCAGAGCCAGCGCATCGGCATTGCCCGTGCGCTCGTGTGTGAGCCGAAGTTGGTCATCTGCGACGAGGCGGTCAGCGCGCTGGACGTATCGGTGCAGGCCCAGATCATCGACCTTCTGCTCGACCTGCAGGGCGAGCTCGGCCTCGCGCTGGTCTTCATCGCCCACGACCTGGCGGTGGTCCGCCAGCTCAGCCACCGCGTGCTGGTGATGTACCTCGGTCGCATTGTAGAAGTGGCCGCAGCTGACCAGCTATATGAAGCCCCACGTCATCCGTACACACAGGCCTTGCTGCAGGCGGTGCCGGTGCCGGACCCGGCAGTGGAGCGCGGTCGCCAACGCCAACTCCTGTCCGGCGACGTCCCGTCGCCCCTGTCGCCACCGTCGGGTTGCGCCTTCCGAACCCGTTGCCCGTTCGCGGAGTCACGCTGCGCCGCCGAACTTCCGGCGTTGCGCGAACTCGACGGCAGCCTGGTGGCGTGCCACTACGCCGAGGAAATCTGATGAATCGCGGCTAAAGCCGCTCCTACAGAGAAAGAAACTGGCTGCCTTTGCGTCTCATGGTGGGAGCGGCGTCAGCCGCGACAACGCGAAATTGGCGTCAGAAAACATTGCGCCGTTCAGCCCACCCACCGGCGCCGTGGCGCGGGGAGATTTCACCGAGCGACTACAAAACCGGAGCGAGGGGGAATCTCCCCGGGTCGCGGCGACTAGCCGAAGGGTTCCTCGCCACCGGCGCAGACGCAGCTCGGGGTCAGTCACTAAGGATCTCTCGCCTATTTCTGTTTCGCCCCAACTACTCCAGGTCGAAAGTCGCATTCACCTGCGCCTCGAACCGGATGTCCCCCGCCTGGTAGGTAGCCGCCGCGTCCGCAGATTCAGCCATCATCACCCGGGCCTGCATGGGCCGGGGTATGCCCCCCATGTCGGCCGCACTGACAGAGCGCACCGGGCCGAGGTTTGCACCAAGCGTGGTCGCCAGTACCTCGGCGTTCGCGCGGGCATCCTCCGCCGCTTTCGCCAGCGCTTCACGGTGCAGTTCGCGGCGCCGGCTGCTGTCGAGCTGGGGCGGCGACACTTCGTTGACTCCTGCATCCACGGCGCCTTCGATCAGTTGGCCCAGCAACTCGAGGTCGGCGAGTTCCACGGTCAGGGACCGCTGCACGAAATAGCCGGTGAATTCCTGTTTCTGGCCGTCGCGGTTCCAGCGGTACTCCGGGCGCATGGTCAGGGCCGTGGTCTGCACGTCTTTTTTCGGGACGCCCAGCTTGCGGGTCAGGGCGAGAAATTCTGCCGCCACCTTGGTGACCCGTTCGCGGGCGGCTGCCAGGCTCGGGTTGCGGGCCTGGATACCGAAGCTGATCACGGCCCGGTCCGGGGCCGCGGTGAGGCTTGCGCTGCCCGTCACATTCACCTGCCGCGGCGGCTCGTCGGCCTCGTCGGCTGCGGCGGTAATGACCAGCAATGACAGAGCCAGAACGATCAGGAAAGCGTTGCGCATGGCTATCTCCGGAGCTTTGGCGCCCGGCTGCGATGGCCGGGTTGCACTAGAATCTGTTGATCTCTGCGACTAACATAGCGCGCCCTAGGGCGCCCTGCCAAAGCTTTCGAGTCGAGATTCAATGCACCGAGTTGCCAGACTGATTCCCGCCGCGCTGACGATCATGCTGATTCTGGTCGCGGCCTCCGCGCAGGCCGCCGGTGACGCAGAGCGAGGCGCGGTGCTCGCCAATACCTGTCTCGGCTGCCACGGCATCCCGGGTTACCGCAATGCGTATCCCAATTACCGCGTGCCGATGCTGGGCGGCCAGAAAGAGGACTACATCGCCATCGCGCTGCAGGGCTACAAGTCCGAAATGCGTTCACATCCCACAATGAACGCGCAGTCAGCCACGCTATCTGACCAGGCCATGCGGGACCTCGCTGCCTATTTCGCCAGCCAGGGTGAAGCCAGGACTGGCGAGACCGTCACCAAGGGCGACGCGGCGCGCGGCAAGGAAAAGGTGGCGGTCTGCTCTGCCTGCCACGGTGAAGCAGGGATCAGCCCGGCCCCCAACTGGCCAAGCCTCGCCGGGCAGCACAAGGACTACCTGGTCCACAGCATCAAGCAGTATCGTGACGGTGGCCGCAACGATCCAGTGATGATGGGCCAGGCGGTCAATCTGACGGACCAGGACATCAAGGACATCGCGGCGTACTACGCAAAGCAGTCCGGTCTCTTTACCGCCAAGTACGCCAACTGACCGGCCGCCGGCCCGGCGCCGGTCCGGGCCGCGCACGGAACAACTTGCCGATGGAAACCTTCAGGGCTTTTCGCATTCACTCGCAAGCCGGCGGTGACGACGCCCGCGTGGAGCGCATTACGCTGGACGATCTCAGCGACGGCGGGGTGATCATTCGCGGTGAGTACTCCAGCATCAACTACAAGGACGCGCTGGCCGGGACCGGCGAAGGCCGCATCCTGCGCCGCTACCCGCTGGTCGGGGGGGTGGACGTGGCCGGCACCGTGGTCGAGTCCGACGACCCGCGGGTGCGGGAAGGCGACCAGGTGGTCGTCAACGGCTGCGGCCTGAGCGAGACCCATGACGGCGGCTTCGCCCAGTACGTTCGCGTCCCGGCCGACTTCGTGGTGCCGCTGCCGGCCGGCCTCGATACCCGCACGGCGATGGGTCTCGGCACCGCCGGTTTCACCGCCGCGCTGGCCATTCACCGCATGGAACTCAACGGCCAGCATCCTGAGCTCGGTCCGGTGGCCGTCACCGGCGCCACGGGTGGGGTCGGCAGTCTTGCCATCGACATGCTCAGCGGGCTCGGCTACTCGGTCACTGCCATTACCAGTAAGGCCAACGCGACGGACTACCTGGAAGCCCTCGGTGCGAGCGAAATCATGAATCTGAAAACCACGGAACTGGGCGACAGGCCGCTGGAAAAAGCCGTGTGGGGCGGTGCCGTCGACAACCTGGGTGGCGACGTGCTGGGCTGGCTGACGCGCACGGTCCGGCCCGACGGCAACATTGCGAGCATCGGCCTGGCCGCAGGTATTGCACTGAATACCACGGTCATGCCGTTTATCCTCCGCGGCGTCAACCTGCTCGGCATCAACTCCGTTACGGCGCCGCGAGACTTGCGCATCGCCGTGTGGCAGCGCATTGCGGCCGAGTTACGGCCGCGCCACCTCGACCAGTTCGCCACCCGGGAAGTGGGCCTGGACGAACTGCCCGCCCAGTTCCCGGCGTATATCGCGGGGACGGTCACCGGGCGGACCATCGTCCGGCTGCAGTGAGCCCGGCGCGCAGCGACGCGTTGGCCATGGCTGATCCCGACCTGGAAATCAGCTTGCGCGAAGGCCTGGCCGCGCTGGGTGACGCGCCGAACGCAATGCAACTGGAGCAGCTGGTCCACTACCTGCGCTTGCTCGCCAAGTGGAACCAGGCCTTTAACCTGACGGGCGTCCGCAAACCCGAAGACATGGTGGTCCGGCACGTGCTGGACTCGGTGGCCGTTCGGCCCTGCCTGCAAGGCGTCTCGATACTGGATGTGGGAACCGGCGCCGGCCTGCCGGGCATCCCGCTGGCGGTGCTGGCGCCAGAACAACGGTTCGTGCTGCTGGATTCCGTCGGCAAGAAGATCCGCTTTCTGCGCCATGTGCTCGGCGAGCTGGCCCTTGCCAATTGCGAGGTCGTGCAGTCGCGAGTCGAAGCGCATGTGCCCGGCGAGCTTTACGATACGGTGATTTGCCGAGCCTTCGCGTCGGTGGGGGAATTCGTCGCGCAGTGTGGGAGACTGGCGGGTCCGGGCGGGCGCCTGGTGGCCATGAAGGGCCGTGATCCGGACCGCGAACTCATCGGCCTGCCGCCCGGCTGGCACGCACGCTGTATGTCGTTGCAGGTGCCAGGATTGGATGAGCAACGGCACGCGGTAGTGATCGAGCGCAACGCGGAAGCAGAGTGACAGAGGAGAATCGCGCGGGCATGGGCAGGGTCATCGCTATCACGAACCAGAAGGGCGGGGTCGGCAAGACCACTACCGCCGTGAACCTGGCTGCGTCCCTGGCTGACCGTGAACGTCGCGTGCTGCTCGTTGATCTGGACCCGCAGGGGAATGCCACCACCGGCTGCGGGGTCGAAAAACAGGAGCTGGAACGGACCACCTGCGATGTGCTGCTGGGGGACGCTCGCATTCACGACGTGATCTATTCCGTCGCCGCCGGCGACTTCGCGCTGCTGCCGGCAAACTCCGACCTCACGGCCGCCGAGGTGCGGCTGCTGCAGGAAATTGGCCGCGAATTGCGTCTCCGCCAGGCCCTCGAACCCATCCGCGGGCTCTACGACTACCTGCTGATCGACTGCCCGCCCACCATCAACATGCTGACACTGAACGCACTGACGGCTGCCGACGGCGTACTCATTCCGATCCAGTGCGAGTACTACGCGCTGGAAGGGCTCACGTCGCTGCTCGAAACCGTGAAACAGGTGCGCAACACGGTGAACCACGGCCTCGAAGTCGAAGGCCTGTTGCGCACCATGTACGACTCACGTAACAAGCTGGCCGAAGAGGTGTCCGCACAGCTGGTCAAGCACTTTGCCGACCGGGTGTACGACACCGTGGTGCCCCGCAACGTGCGCTTGGCCGAGGCGCCGAGCTTCGGCCTGCCGGCCATGTACCACGACCGCGGCTCGGCGGGCGCGAAGGCTTACCTGCAGCTGGCCGACGAGATGATCGCGCGGGAACGCCCGGCGCAGGGTTAAAATGCCCGCCATCGATTCACGCGGGGCCGGCTACATGGCGACGAAAAAAACCGGACTCGGCCGCGGGCTCGACGCCCTGCTGGGCGATGTGCAGATCTCCGCCCCGCCCCCGGCGACTCCGCAGGGCAGCACTCCGGCCGAGGGCGTCAGCCTGATCGCGGTGGACTTGCTGCGCCGCGGCGTTTACCAGCCGCGGCGGCACATGGACCAGGAGGCCCTGGAAGACCTGGCTCGCTCCATTAAGGCCCAGGGGCTGGTGCAGCCCATCGTGGTCCGGCCTATTGCCGGGGCGGACAACGGCGCGAAGTATGAAATCGTGGCCGGCGAGCGCCGCTGGCGCGCCGCCCAGATGGCCGGGCTGCAGGATATCCCGGCCGTCGTTCGCGAAATTTCCGATTCGGCGGCCATTGCGGTGGCGTTGATCGAGAACATCCAGCGGGAAGACCTGAATCCGCTGGAGGAGGCCACGGCCATCCGCCGGCTGATCGACGAGTTTGAGCTGACCCACCAGGACGCGGCGGACGCCATCGGCCGCTCGCGGACCGCGGTAACCAACCTGTTGCGGCTGCTGGAGCTCTGTCCGGAGGCCAAGGCCCTGGTGGAGTCCGGTGAGCTCGAGATGGGCCACGCCCGCGCCCTGCTGGCCCTGGTGAATACCCGCCCGCAGGCCGAGGTGGCCGGCCTGGTGGCCCGCAAGGGGCTGTCGGTCCGGGAAACCGAACAACTGGTGCGCAAGATGCTGGCGGGCAAGCCGGCGGGCGCCAACGGGCGGAGCCTGGACCCGAATGTGCGGCGCTTGCAGGACGAGCTGGCCGAGAAACTGGGTGCGAAGGTGCAGATTCGCACCAGCGCCAAGGGCCGCGGCCAGCTGATCATCAGCTATAACAGCCTGGACGAACTCGACGGCATTCTGAGTCACATCGACTGACCGGAATCTGCCCTGTTCCGACCGGCGTCAGGCTTGAACGGCCCCTGCTTCCCCCCTAGAATACGCGGGCTCGGCGGCAGCGAAAGCTGCCGAACGGCCACCCGCTCGCGATTTTGCGCAGCGTAGCGTGGCTTTTTTTTGTACCCGCCCCAAGCGAGCCCTCACAGATGGGCAACGAGTCGAATTTCCGGAGGGTGCGCACCGCTGCCTGGCGACTGGCCGGATGGCAGGTGGCAGTCACCGGGTTAGTTGCGCTCGGGGCGGCAGGGATCGGCGGTGGGCCCTGGGCCCTGTCGGCGATCTGCGGTGGAGGCATCGGCATTTTGGCCGGGCTTTACCAGGCGTTACGGATGTTCCGTATCGACGCGAGTGAGCAGCCCCAGCTATATATGCGGGGCGTTTTCGCGAGCGAAGCGCTGAAGATACTGCTGACGGTGGCGTTGTTTATTGCCGCCATCAAGGTATTGAGGGTGGAAATGGTTCCGGCGATCGCAGCCTACGCCGGCACCTTCCTGGTTTACTGGGCTGCACTGGCAACGAACTATCCCTGGCTGGAAAGCCAGGCAAAGAACAGCGCCGGTCACGGGTAGAAGAAATGGCGTCCGAAGGCGGCAAGACCACCAGCGAGTACATCCAGCATCACCTGACTAACCTGCAGGTGTGCCCCACCGACGAAGGCTGGGTCTGGAACGAGTGTGCCGGCAATTTCCTCGGCATCAATGTCGACTCCATGTTTTTCTCGGTGCTGCTCGGTACCGTATTCAGTTTGCTGTTCTGGCGCGTCGCGAAGAACGCCAGCGTAGACAAGCCGTCGCGCACGCAGGCCTGTATCGAGATGGTCGTGGAACTGGTAGACACCAGCGTGCGCGATACCTTCCACGGCAAGAACAAGATGATCGCCCCGCTGGCCCTGACCATCGTGGTCTGGGTGTTCTTCATGAACCTGATGGACCTGATTCCGGTCGACTGGTTGCCGGAGCTGTCGCATGCCATGGGCGTCGAGTACCTGAAGGTCGTGCCGACGACAGACCCGAATATCACCTTCGGGCTCTCCGTCTCGGTGTTCATCCTGATCCTGTACTACAGCCTGAAGGTCAAGGGCATCGGGGGTTTCATGGGCGAGCTGACCATGCAGCCCCTGAACCCGAAAGACCTCGGCGTGCCGAAGCTGCTGTGGCCGCTGGTCATGGCCTTCAACTTCGTACTGGAAACCGTCGCACTGCTGGCCAAGCCCTTGTCACTGTCGCTGCGATTGTTCGGCAACCTGTATGCTGGCGAACTGCTTTTCATCCTGATCGCGCTGATCGGCTGGTGGCAATTGCCGCTGCACTTCGGCTGGGCGGTGTTTCACCTGCTGGTCGTCACGCTGCAGGCCTACATCTTCATGATGCTGACCATCGTGTACCTGAGCCAGGCGCACGAGCATCACTGATTTTCTTTTGACCTCAGAAAAGCTTGTTAGGAGCTAGCAATGGAAACTGTAATTGGCTTTACCGCGATCGCCGTCGCGATTCTGATTGGCTTCGGCGCCCTCGGTGTGGGTATCGGCATGGGCCTGCTGGGCGGCCGCTTCCTGGAAGGTTGTGCACGTCAGCCTGAACTGGCACCGATGCTGCAGACCAAGATGTTCCTGGTGGTCGCACTGCTCGACGCGGTAGCAATGATCGGTGTTGGTATCGCCCTGTTCTTTGCCTTCGCAAACCCGTTCGTCGGCCAGTTGCAAACTGCCATGGGCGGCTGACCTGCGGGTGAGGCGAGCGCGGGGGGAGCGGCTTTAGCCGCGACTCCCGTCACCTAGCCTCCATTCGCGGCTAAAGCCGCTCCCACGACGGAGAAAAAATGTGGATCTGAATGCAACCTTTTTCGGCCAGACGATCGCGATGATCGTCTTTGTCTGGTTCTGCATGAAGTTCGTCTGGCCGCCCATCGTCGGCATGATCGAGGAACGGCAGACGAAGATCGCCGACGGCCTGGCTGCGGCGGAGAAGGGTTCCCGCTCACTGGAGGAAGCCCAGGTAACCATCGATGGCATGGTCGCCGAGGCCCGTGAGCAGGCGCGCCAGATCATCGACCAAGCCAATCAGCGCGGTAACTCACTGGTGGAAGAAGCCCGGGGTACGGCTAACCAGGAGCGCGAGCGCATCCTGGCCAGCGCGAAGGCCGACGTGGACCAGGAAGTGAACCGGGCCCGCGACGAGCTGCGCGGGCAGGTGGCAGCCATTGCGTTGGCCGGCGCCGAGAAAATCCTGAGCCGGGAAATTGATTCCTCGACCCACCAGGATCTCCTCGACCGGCTCGCGGCGGAAATTTAGGCAATCGGAATGGCACAGCACGAATCAGTCGCCCGACCCTACGCCCGGGCCGCTTTTGAAATCGGCCGGGATGAAGGCGCGCTGGCCGCATGGTCGGCCCTGCTGGCAGACGCGGCTGCGGCCGTCGTGGCGCCCGAAGTCAAGGTGGCCCTCGACCAGCCGGGCGCCAAGAGTGACCGGATCGCGCGCATGCTGGCGGACATCTGTGTGACGGATTCCGCCGCGGTGGCGCTGGCGCAAAACGGCTATGGCTTGAACTTCCTGCTGCTGCTGGCCGAGAACCGGCGCCTGGAAGCGCTGCCGGAAATTGCCGCGGAGTTCGAGCAGCTGCGGGCCGAGGTGGAGAACACCATGGACGTGACGCTGAGCGCGGCGGCGCCGGTCAGCGAAGAACAGCGGGCCCGCATCGTCGCGGCCCTGAAGCAGCGTTTCGGGCGGGACGTCCGTCTGAATTTCGTGCTGGATGAAACCCTGATTGGCGGTGCGCGCCTGCAGGCAGATGATCATGTGATCGATGGATCGGTAAGCACGCGGCTGGCCAAGCTCGCCAGCGCGCTGGTGCATTAAGAGGTAAGGCAAATGGCACTCAAGGCTTCTGAAATCAGCGAACTGCTCAAGGAACGGATCAAAGACTTTCAGAGCACCGCGGAAGCACGAGACGTGGGCACCGTAACGGCGGTGACCGATGGCATCACCCGCATTCACGGCCTGAACGCCGCGCAGTACGGAGAGATGCTCGAGTTCCCCGGCGACACCTTTGGCCTGGCGCTGAACCTGGAGCAGGACTCCGTCGGCGCGGTGGTGCTTGGCGACTACAAGCACATCGCCGAAGGCGATACGGTGAAAACCACCGGCCGTATCCTGGAAGTGCCGGTGGGCGAAGCGCTGCTGGGCCGGGTAGTGAATTCCCTGGGAGTTCCCATCGATGGCAAGGGGCCGATCAACGCCACGCAGACCTCGCCGATTGAAAAGGTCGCACCGGGCGTGATCACGCGTAAGTCTGTCGATCAGCCGGTGCAAACGGGGCTGAAGGCCATCGACGCGATGGTGCCGGTCGGCCGCGGCCAGCGGGAGTTGATCATCGGTGACCGCCAGACCGGCAAGACTGCCGTGGCTGTCGACGCCATCATCAACCAGAAGGGTACCGGCGTTAAGTGTATCTACGTGGCCGTCGGGCAGAAGAACTCTTCCATCGCCAACGTCGTGCGCAAGCTCGAAGAGTTCGGGGCGCTGGAACATACGATCATCGTCGCCGCGCCGGCTGCCGAATCGGCCGCCCTGCAGTACATCGCGCCGTATTCCGGCTGCGCCATGGGTGAGTACTTCCGGGACAAGGGCGAAGACGCACTGATCATTTACGACGATCTGACCAAGCAGGCCTGGGCTTACCGCCAGGTCTCGCTGCTGCTGCGCCGCCCGCCGGGCCGTGAAGCCTACCCCGGCGACGTGTTCTACCTGCATTCGCGCCTGCTCGAGCGCGCTGCGCGGGTGAACGTGGAATACGTGGAAAAAGCTACCAACGGTGCGGTGAAAGGTAAGACCGGTTCGCTGACGGCGCTGCCTATCATCGAGACCCAGGCCGGTGACGTGTCGGCCTTCGTGCCCACCAACGTGATTTCCATTACCGACGGTCAGATCTTCCTGGAGACGGACCTGTTCAACGCCGGTATACGCCCGGCTATCAACGCGGGCCTGTCGGTGTCGCGTGTGGGTGGTGCGGCGCAGACCAAGATTGTGAAAAAGCTCGGCGGTGGTGTGCGCCTGGCGCTGGCCCAGTACCGCGAGCTTGCGGCCTTCGCGCAGTTTGCATCCGACCTCGACGAGGCCACGCGCAAACAGCTGGAACGCGGTCAGCGAGTGACCGAGCTGATGAAGCAAAAGCAGTACGCGCCACTGTCCGTGGGCCAGATGGGCCTGTCCCTGTATGCAGTCAACGAGGGCTTCCTCGACGACGTGCCGGTGGAAAAGGTTGTCGACTTCGAGGCGGCACTGCATTCGCATGCCGGTGAAAAGTTCGGTGAACTGATTGACCGAATCAGCGCATCCGGTGACTACAACGATGATATTGCGGCCGAACTGAAGACGGTGTGTGAAGACTTTAAGCGTTCGGGGGCTTACTGAGACCTTGAGGGGTGCAGGGGCGCTGACTTTTTTTGCGATCGGGACGCGTGGAATATTGTTGTGCTCCTTGGTCTCAGGATTGACTCTGGAACAGTAGAGGGATAGGGATTCTATGGCCGGTGCCAAAGAAATTCGTACCAAGATCGGCAGCGTGAAAAACACGCAGAAGATCACTAAAGCCATGGAAATGGTGGCGGCGAGCAAGCTGCGCAAGACGCAGCATCGCATGGCGGCCGCACAGCCCTACGCGGACAAAATCCGCACGGTGATCGGTCACCTCTATGAAGCTAACCCCGACTATCGACATCCGTTCCTGGTAGAGCGTGAGATCAAGCGGGTGGGCTACATCCTGATAACGACCGACCGCGGCCTGTGTGGTGGTTTGAACGTGAACGAGTTCCGGCACGTCGTGCGTGAGCTGCGGGAATGGCAGGCCAAGGATGTCGAGGTGGACCTGTGCCTGATCGGGGCGAAGGGCGTGCAGTTCTTTCGCCGTTTCGATGTGAACGTGGTCGGCGCCACCACGCACATCGGCGAAGATCCGCGGCTCGGTGATCTGCTCGGTGCGATTCGCATCATGCTGGATGCCTATACCGAGGGCCGCGTCGATCGGGTGTTCCTGGTGCATAACGAGTATGTGAACACCATGACCCAGCAGCCGCGCGACGTGACCCTGCTGCCGGTCGAGCCCATCGACAAGAGTGAGCTCGCGCAGCACTGGGATTACATCTACGAGCCCGGTGCAGTGGACCTGCTCGACAGCGTGCTGATGCGCTACATCGAATCCCAGGTGTACCGCGGCGCGGTGGAAAACGTGGCCTGCGAGATGGCGGCGAAAATGGTAGCCATGAAGGCCGCAACAGATAACGGCGGCAAGCTGATAGATCAGCTGCAGCTCGACTACAACAAGGCGCGCCAGGCTGCGATTACGCAGGAACTGTCAGAAATCGTCGGCGGCGCGGCGGCGGTTTAGTGTTGTATCGCGGCTAAAGCCGCTCCCACAAGACAGAGTGGGCTGGGCACCGTGGGAGCGGCTTTAGCCGCGATTGATTGGCGAAAAGGTTCAAACAAAACCGGCGCGGCCAAATGGCCGCCCGACAGGAACAGAGGTTAGGCAAATGAGTGCTGGCAAGGTCGTACAAGTCATTGGCGCGGTGGTGGACGTGGAGTTCCCCCGCGAGTCCATCCCGAAGATTTACGACGCGCTGACGATGGCAGACCGCGGACTGACGCTGGAAGTGCAGCAACAGCTCGGCGACGGCGTGGTGCGCACCATCGCGATGGGTTCCAGCGAAGGCCTCGAGCGCGGCCTGGCGGTGACGAACACTGGCGAACCCATCGCAGTGCCCGTGGGCGAAAAGACCCTTGGCCGCATCATGGACGTGCTGGGCACGCCCATCGACGAGGCCGGCCCCATCGGCGCCGAAAAGAGCCTGCCGATTCACCGCCAGGCACCGGCCTACGAAGACCAGGCAGCCAGCACCGAGATTTTCGAAACCGGCATCAAGGTCATCGACCTGATCATGCCGATCGCAAAGGGCGGCAAGGTCGGCCTGTTCGGCGGCGCCGGCGTGGGCAAGACCGTGACGCTGATGGAACTCATCAACAACATCGCGAAAGAGCACGGCGGCTACTCCGTGTTTGCCGGTGTGGGTGAACGAACTCGCGAAGGCAACGACTTCTACCACGAGATGACCGACTCCGGCGTCATCGACAAGGTGGCCCTGGTCTATGGCCAGATGAACGAGCCGCCGGGCAACCGGCTGCGCGTCGCGCTGACCGGTCTGACCATTGCTGAAAACTTCCGCGACGAAGGCCGCGACGTGCTGATGTTCATTGACAACATCTACCGTTATACCCTCGCCGGCACGGAAGTGTCCGCCCTGCTCGGGCGCATGCCGTCTGCGGTGGGTTACCAGCCGACGCTGGCGGAGGAGATGGGCGTGCTGCAGGAACGCATTACGTCTACGAAGACCGGCTCCATCACGTCCTTCCAGGCCGTGTACGTGCCGGCGGACGATCTCACCGATCCGTCGCCGGCCACCACCTTCGCTCACCTGGACGCGACGCTGGTGCTGTCACGGCAGATTGCGGAGCTGGGCATCTACCCGGCCGTGGATCCGCTGGACTCCACCAGCCGTATTCTCGACCCGAACGTGATCGGCCAGGACCATTACGACACGGCCCGCTCGGTGCAGTCGGTGCTGCAGCGTTACAAGGAGCTGCAGGACATCATCGCGATTCTCGGCATGGACGAGTTGTCGGAAGAAGACAAGCTCATCGTGCAGCGGGCGCGCAAGATTCAGCGCTTCCTGTCACAGCCCTTCGCCGTGGCGGAAACCTTCACGGGTTCGCCGGGCAAGTATGTGTCGCTTGCTGATACGATTCGTGGCTTAAATGGCATC
>CAMYJV010000046.1 GCA_947258805.1 uncultured Gammaproteobacteria bacterium
CGAGCTCATCGCCGTATTCCGGGATCAGCTCGCGTATCCGGACGCTGAGGTCTGCCGCATTTTTGAAATTGGCATTGAAACGGCAGCAACCATCGGCGTCGCGCAGCACGATTCGTTGATCACCGCTGGCAAGCATGCGCTGAAGTAACGGCAACGCGTCGAGATTCCGCTCCGGGATGCGGTTCTTCTCGAGGAATCCCGGCAACTGGCGGTCCGGGTAGAGCATGAAGCTATGCTGGTCAGGCCGATACAGGTCGCTGTCGAACAGGGCCTCTATCACCGCCACAGCCGACTTGGGGGCCATGGCACCGGAGCTCAGGGCGGCAACCTGGCCCTCGAGCATCGGATACAGCCGGTCGACAGCCACGGCTCCGTCACTCAGATCCAGCAAGTTGTAGGCATGGTAAAGGCCGTCGCTGCGCTGGTTGGTGGCAATGGTCTGGTCTATGGCGGCCAGCGCATCGCTGAGCAACGCAGTGATGTGTTCAGCCGGTAGATCGACTGTGCCGGAAAACCCCTCCTGCTGATAGACAGTCTGCCGGTAACGGCTGGCCGCCTGGCCGAGTGCCACCAGCGTGTCGAAACGCTGACGCTCGCTGATCGGCTTGTCACCAAAGAGCGGTCGAATTCTTTGCAGCGCGTCCGCGGTATCCGTGAACCACCGCGAGACTTCGGCTGATACCGGGAACGGTGCAATTTCCTCGGCCAGCAGGTCCTGCAGAAAGCGGACGTAGCGTCGCATGTAGTATGCCGTCACCATGGACAGGCCATGACCGACAATGGCGTTGTTGGCGTCGTTCCACTCCGGGCGTTGTGTGTTCAGCCAGATGCCGCCGTCGACGACAAGATTGCCCAGTTTGCACAGCAAGGGGACGAGCAATTTTTCCAGCAAGTTGACCTGGTAAACCTCGTCGCTGCTCGTGCAGGGCACGAGTTTGCCATCGGCGCCCATGGCCTCGACTCGCCCATGGATAATTTCCGCTAGCGCTTCGTCGAATGTGACGGTGCTCTTGGGATTGGCCAGCTGAGCCTCGAACGGTGCGATTCGGTAAGGTACATTTGCGTAGCTGAAAATCCGCTGCCGCAGCAGGCGCTGCAGCCGGCCCGGATGGAAGTCCCTGGAGAGTTCCAGTAGCTTCTGCAGGTAGATGACCTGGTGATCGCCCCAGTAGCCGATGTAGCTCCATGGGTTATCCGGTTCCTCAACTTCCCAGTCGATGCCTTCCTTCGTGATGCGATAGGGGTTGTAGCCATCCATCGTGGAAGCGTTCACGAATTTAGCGATGACGCTCTCGGCGAATTCCGGGTAGCTGAACAGCAACGCCTCCCAGTTCTGGAAAATGTCGCGCCAGTTGCCCTGGTAAGAGAGCAATCTGTTGCCGTGTTCATCTCTGACCTTGATGGCAAACTCGTTCCAGGGGCGACTGGGATCACCATGACGACGACCGAAGGTGATCGGCAGATACTCGTAAGCGAGACGCACCAGTTGCAGGTCGTTGTGACCATTTATCAGTGACCAGAGGTCCGCGATCCGGACTTCATCCGGCAGGCTCTGCAGCAGCGCCTCGTTGCGCCGGTACACAGCTTGGTTGAAGTGTCGGACGGTGCCGCGAAAATCTTTTTTGGAAACAATGTATTGGTCGTCAAAAATGCCGCCGCGGAGAATGTTGAACAGTACATTGGCATAGTGGTGAACGCCGACATTCTCGTCCGCGGTGGCCTGATAAGCGTCCCCGCGGCCCATAATTCGCGACAACGCGACAGAGCCTGAGTTGATCGAACGGGTGACGGCTTCGGTAACCGCAGTCGGGTCACGCAATTGTCGGCGCAATTCGACGACCTCGGCCTGAGTCTGCTCGGTGTTTGCGACGAGTTGCCAGCGCTGAACTTCCCCTGGTGACAACTCCAGAGTCTGGTTTACCAGGTACGCGCCACGGATGCCGCGCCGATGGACTTCCTGCTCGACGTCCAGACCGGCGCGAAATCGAGTCAGCTGCTCTGTCGACAGCAGAACCATGTGTTGCTGCAGCCCCAACGAGAACACGGTGGTCGCCATTAATGACTCACAGGGCTCGGCGCGATCGGTGATGCCGGCATAAAGCGTCAGAACAGCCAGGCCGGTTTCCGCGTCGAGCTCCGACCACTTGTAGGCATTGACGAGATTGCTGGTATTGGTCTGGGCGACAAGGGGTGTGCCGGCCGGCAAGATATTTCTGAAGCCGTCTGCCAGGTCGAGGCGGGTAGTCCTGTCCGCCAGATTTCGCAGCTCGCACTGGCGCACGAAACCATAGTCATCGCTTGTTGCCCACGTGTAGCGGAATACCAGCCGCAAATCATGGTTTATCTCCTCAAAGCAGAGCTTGTTTCCCAGGATGTTCTTGTAGAGATTGCGGCTGGTGGCAAAGCGGCCGTCGTGTTCGCTGTTGAACGGTTCCCAGACCGTTGGCAGATGGTTCGTAGCGACACGCACGATCGTCTTGCAGCCAGTGTGCGTGACACTGTCATGAATCTTGTCGACCGTGACATACGGAAACAGCGAGGTGGCCGGAGAGACTCGACCGGCGGTCAATCCGCCGTTGGACGATACGAATAACCAGTGGTCGACGTCGGAGATGACGCTGATGAGAAAGGGTGCCATCTGGTCGACGTTGCGGATCACATAATAACGTTCCCCCCCCAGCTCGAGGAACGCGCCGGACACCTCGCTGTCGTGAGACACGTCAAGGCTCACGTCTCGGTCCTGTTCTGCAGCATTGCTCATCAAGTAAACCAAGGATGTGGTCAATTAGTCGAGTATCAGTCGCCGGTGAAAACCTGGCTGGCGTTGGCCGGGACCAGCGGTGTTTCGTTGTTTCTTTTCAACTTGTTGTCAAACGGTCCTGCAAGCCTTCTCTCGTTTGGATAGACCAAAGTATCGATGGGGCTTGTCGTTAGGTCCTGATTATTATAGGTAAAGCTGACAGCGCTGTCATCACTACAATTCCACAGGCCGATTTGTCAGCCGTGCCGACACGCACCTGGCCCCGCAATAGCCATCGACGGTGGCGGGAATCAACGGGCGATTGAAACCGCAAAGTTCCGCTCTACGATTTCTGCACGTGCAATCGAGCGGAACCGTTTTCGGCTCGCGTAAGCCATTGAAACAAATCGCGCGCGCTGTGCAGGATGCACGAGTGCCGCGCGACAGGCAGGATGTCTAAGTGTCGCGGAGGCCAGGGATGGCCGGGAGCGACGAGCACAGGGATGTGCGAGGGCGGCCCCGGAGAGATTGATTCGCCCCTGGCTACCGCCGCTCACCATCCGTCCGGGATCGTGCCGTTGATCAGTTCTTCTCCCACTGGATCGAGCTTGCCATCCAGCTCGCCCTCAGTTCCCCGTTCGCTGTAAAAGGCATCAATGACTCTCCTGTCGCGTAACGGATGTAAGAAAACAACCCCTTTAATTGTCATGTGCAACGGAGTTTCTGAAACGGATGGAGTCTTGTCCAGAAATAGAGCCTGGTAGTTTATCGCCCATTGACCGTGTAGCTCGGTCATCGATCTATCGAAAGACAATAGCTTAAAGCGTGGGCCAGAATCTTGTAGCCTGGAATCGATGAACGCCTTAAAATTTTCTGTGGCCTCCTTTCCGTCTGGCTCGCGCCGATCGCTGCTACGTATTTTCATAGTGGTGTGAGTGTCACCGCGGGGACAATCCGGCTCCATCGGTCGCTCTGGCTGAGGATGCGGGCCGGGAACCCGCCGATGCCGGCCTGAAGTCAGCCGTGTCGCGGCAGGTGATCGTCCTCGCGGTGCGGCTGGAACGCAATGCCTGGTTTGCTTCGCAAGGGGGATCGCCTGTCAAGCGATGCTTCGCTGACACTCCTTCATGCACGCGACGCAGGCATCCGCGCAGTCCTTGCATTGGACGTGTTGGTCTTCAAACTTCCGGCATTCTGCTTCGCAGGTTTCGCAGACCTCAATGGTCGCCTTTGCAAAGGCCTTCAGGTGCTCGGAATCATTGGCGGCCAGCTTCGCCAGCGCTTCGCAGGCGATCACCAGTTCCTGCACCTGCACGAGGCATTCGAGCAACTCCGTGTTGCCGCTGCGCATGTCATCGATGCAATGCGCGGCGCAGGCGTTGCCCGTCTCGATACAGTGGAGCGCTTCACGGATCAGCGCGGCATGCGCGTCGCCGTGATGCTGATGTTCGCCCGACTTGGTCGCGGCTGTCGCCATCGCGGGCGTTGCTGCTGCGAGCAGAGAGGAATTCACGAGAAATTGCCGTCGGCTATGCCGTTGCATCTGGTCAGCCATTTTGTACCCCCTGTCAATTAGTCAGACATTTTTCACATTGATTGATATGAAAGACTGCGCGGCTGCCAATCCGCAGCAGTCCCTGGCTTGGCTGACAACTCAGCCGCGCTCCGCCAGCAATACGCCGTCGCTCACCCGGTCACCAGGTTGCACGATCACGCGTTCTCCGGCCTCCAACCCGGCCAGTATCTCGGCTTTGAGGCCGTTCTGCACGCCGAGTTCCACGTGCCGCAAGCGGGCCACGTCGCCTTCCGCAACGAACACAGCCCAGCGATCGCGATCGCGAAACAGCGTGGCCTGCGGCACCTGCAATACATCCTTGGCTTCGTCGAGGATGATGCGGGCCTGCACGCGGAAGCCGTGGCCCAGCCGTTCCCAGCGCTCGGGCGGATCCATCAGTTCGATCAGTACCTTCACGCGCTGTTCCTCGATGCCCAGCGCCGAGACCTTGGTGAAACCGAAGGGTTCGACGCGGCGGACGACGCCTTGCAGGGGATCGGAACCACCCCAGGCTTCCACCAGCACCCGTTGCCCCGGGTTCACGCGGACGGCGTCGGTGGACAGCAGGTCGACCTCGATCTCGAGCTGCCTGGGATCCCCAACCTCGATCAGGGGCGTACCCGCGCTCACGACGCCCTCGCTCTCGTTCATGACCTGGAGCACGAAGCCGTTGACGGGCGAATACACGTCGACGCATGCGCAGTCCTCGTCTTTTTGCGTACGGGCACCGGCGGGCTCCATCAGTCTGGCCTGAGCCTGTTCGAGCTCCGACGAGCGCGCATTTGAACCGGCCCGCGCTTCTTCCAGAGCGGCGGCCGAGATTCTGGCCCGTCGCTGCGCGGCTTCGAGTTCGTTCTGGGATATCGAATCGCGTTCCGCGAGTCGCGTGTACCGCGTCAGTTCCGCACGGGCAAAGTCCAGTTCGGCTTCGGCGCGTTCTACCGCGGCGACCGCCAGGCGCTGGTTGGCTTCGGCCGCTCTCACCCCGGCTTCGGCCTCCGCCATCGACCGAACGTCGAGAAACGACGGGTCACTGGGTTCAATCTGGGCGACCACGGTTTCGCCCGCTGCCACCGCGTCTCCAGCATGGATCTCGATACGCCGCTTCAGCCCCGGTAGCGGTGCCGATACGACGAAAACTTCTTTCACGCGGGTCTTGCCTTCTTCGGCCACGGACACGGTGATGTTGCCGAGGCTGGCGGTGACCAGGTCCACCGCCACGGGCTGCGGCCGGAACAGCAGCACAATGGCGATTGCCACGGCAATCGCGGCGGGCACCCAGAACAAGACGCGGCGCGTAACGTTAGCAGGCATGGCTTACTCCCGGGTCTTCAATACGGCGATCAGGTCCAGGTGATCGAGCCGGCGTCTCACGAGCAGCGCAGCCAGCACCGTCGCGGCCACGGTGATCAGGATCGACACCCCGTAAGTCGCGGGCAGGATCGCGAACGGCACCCTGAATAATTCGGTCACGAACGCACTGTGCCAGACCAGTGCTAAAAGGTAGCCGACCGCACAGCCCAGTGGGAATGCGGCCAGGGTCAGCGCCGCGATTTCGCCGAGCAGCAGGTAAGAGATCTCCGCGTGGCTGTAGCCCAGCACTTCCATGGTGGCCAGTTCCCAACCCCGTTCAGCGAGTGCGATGCGCGCCGCGTTGTAGGTGACACCGATGGCCAGGGCACAGGCGAACACGGCGAAGAAAGAGATGAAGATCTGGATCGTGTCGGCGAGGGTTTCGTGGTAGCCGCGCAGCGCGGCCGCTTTCAGCATCACGGAACTGATCCGCGGCGTCTCCCTGAGCGCCGCGTACAAGTCGCGTTCCAACAGGGGATCAACCCTCAAGTGAACGCTGTTCAACGCACCGCCGTCGCCGAGGGCCCGGTTCAGGGCATCGATCTCCATATACGCCGGCGCGCCAATGTAGGTCTCGAACAAGCCGACCACCGGCAACTCGAGAGTCGGTCGGCGGCCTTCCAGGACTTCGACCGTGATGACGTCGCCGATAGCCGCCTGGAGCATGCCGGCCAGCTGGGTGGACAGCACCATGCCGTCCGGCGGCAGCTGCAGGGCGCCGGTTTCGGCATCATGCACCCGGAACAATTCCTGGCGCGCGGGCACGCCCATTAGCGTTTGCCGTTCCTCCCTGGCACGGAAACGCATCCGCGTGGCAACGCTACGCATAGGCTCGGTGGTGATCACGCCGGGCAGCGTGGCAAGGCTGCGCTCGATCGCCGCATCCTCCGCCGGGCCGAAGCCCACGGTGAGGTCCTGCCGCTGCGCCTGCTCGAAGTAGACGTCGGCCAGTTGGTCCAGAGCGTCCAGCCAGTGGATGGAACTCACCAGCACGGCGACAGCCATGCCGATCCCGAAGCTGGTGATCAGGGAGCGGCCGGGCCAGCGGGCGAGCTGGCGCAACAGGATGCGCGTTGGCTGGTCCAGCCAGCGCGTGATCGGCAGCCGGCCCAGGCGGCTGCGGCGAAACAGCGGTGGCGCCGGCGGCCGCATGGCCTCGGCGGGGGGCAGCCGCACCGCGTTGCGCACCGCGCCCAGCGCGCCACAGAGCGCCGCCGCGACACTGGCCAGCGCGGCGACCAGGAACACGCGCGCACCGGGCTGGTAAAGCAGGAAGGGGAAACGGAAGAACGCGGCGTAGACTTCGGTGCTGGTCTGACCGAAGACATAGCCCGCCAGCCAGCCCAGCGAAATGCCCGCGGCAGCGATGACGAGGGCGAATTTCACGTAGTGCCATCCGATCGCGGCATTCTGATAGCCGAAGGCCTTGAGCAGGCCGATTTCGCCGCGCTCCACCGTGATCATGCGCCCGAGCAGCACATTGGTCAGGAACGCGGCCACCGCGAGGAAAGTCACCGGCAGGATCAGGGACATGGTCCGCAGCTGCTTGATCTCGTTCATCAGGAACCAGTTCGATTGCTGATCCGCGCGCGCATAGGCTCCGTGGCCGCCGTAGCGCTCCAGCAGGTCATCGAGTGCGGTGATCACGGGTTCCGGGTCGGTGCCGGGCATCAGCCCGACGCTCAGGTCATTGAAGGCGCCTTCGAGATCGAAGGCGGCCTGCAGCGCCTCTTCGCCCATCCACACGATGCCGAAACGCTGGTTGTCCGGTATCAGCGCGCCCGGCCCGATCGTGTACACGTACTCCGGCGACAGCGCGATACCAACAACGGTGAGTTCGCGCCAGCGGCCGTTGAGGATCGCCCGCAGCTGGTTGTGCATCCGCGAAGGGTTCGGACAGCACGATTTCATCCACGGCGCGAGGCGCCGGCAATCGCCCGGCCCGCAGCGCAACGCGGTTCAGTTCCGACAAATACTGTTCCGGCAGCGATACCAGCTGGCCGATCACGGGTTCATCAAAGTCCTCGATCTCCAGCGATGCCGTCTCGATCACACGCGTTGATACGGATTGCACGCCCGGCAGCAACCGGACCTGGTCGCGGAGCCGCTCGGGTGCGCGCCTGAGCCTGACGAACACGTGCGCGAAGCGGTAGCGGTCATAGTAGGCGCGCGCCGTTTCATCGAGGGCCTCAATGGTGCTCAGCGACATCACCAGCACTGCCACGCCCGAGGCGATGACCAGGCCCAGGGCCAGAACCTGGGCGCGTACGTGCCAGACGTCGCGTAACAGCTTGCGGTTCATCGCCAGCATTGCGTTTACCAGTGCAGCTCGCGGGCCGGCCGGCGCTGCTCGTTGTGACGTTCCTCGATGATTTGCCCGTCGCCCATTATCAGGACCCGGTCGGTCATTTCCGCGATGATCGCGTTGTGCGTGATCAGTACCGTCGTGGTGTCGAGCTCGGCGTGAATGCGCTCGATAGCTTCCAGCACCAGGATGCCGGTCTTGCTGTCCAGCGCCCCCGTGGGTTCATCGCAGAGCAGCAGTTTCGGGCGTTTGGCGATCGCGCGGGCAATGGCCACCCGCTGCTGCTCGCCACCGGACAACTGGGCCGGGAAATGATCCAGCCGCTCGCCCAGGCCCACGAGACTCAAGGCTTCCTCCGGGCTCATGGGAGCTGCCGCGATCTCGGTCACCAGGGCCACATTCTCCAGTGCCGTCAGGCTGGGAATCAGGTTGTAGAACTGGAAAACAAAGCCCACGTGGGCGCGACGGTAGCGGGTCAGTGCCAGGTGATTCAGGGCGGTCAACTCGTCATCACGAAACCACGCCTGGCCGGCACTGGCGGTGTCGAGGCCGCCGAGTATATTCAGCAGGGTCGATTTGCCACAGCCTGACGGCCCCAGCAATACCGCCAGCTCGCCTGGCCACAGATCCAGATCAACGCCCCGCAGCGCGTGTACTGCGATTTCGCCGCTACCGTACACCTTGGTCAGGCCCCGGGCGCGCAACGTGCAGTCGCTGTCATGGCTCATCAAATAAGCCGGAAAAAATCAGTGCTTTTGGGTTTCTTGCAGACCATCGTTCATCAGGTCCTCAATAAAGTGCGCGGCCAGCTCGTGACGACCAGCGTGTCCTGATTTCGAGTAGATGCTGGTCGCTTGCTGGCGTATCGTTTTCTCCTTGACCTGGCGCGCCTCGGAAATCTCTCTCATGGACAAGCCCTTGATCAACAACAGGGCTACCTCGTTTTCTGAAGGCGACAATTCCCAGAGAGAAAACTGGTTTTTCATGACGGCCAACAGCTCCCCGGAAAGCCGTGCGGTCTTGATCTGCTCCCGCGATATGTCCCGGCTGAGATGACTCACGCGACGCAACTCGACAAATAGAATCGACGTGATCGAAAGGAACACGATCGACTCTACAGCAATATGAAAGGGGCTTTCACTGGCGTTCAGGAGATCGGTGATGATGTCGTAGGCAAAAAAGAGCGTTGCCGACACCAGCACAATTGCCGGGAGATAGTGATTGAGGCTTACACTAGATTGTGACGGCCCTCCACCGGGTTCCTCGTCGGCGCCTGGCCAGGGCTTCCTCGAAACTTCCACATTCTTTTCCATATCGGGTTACCGGCCATCGAATGCAGGATTACCGATCCTACGTGGAGAGTCAGGTACAAAGGAATAAGAGCTTCGCCTATTTCGTGGACTTCCTCAACGACCTCCAGTAATACGTTTTCCGGGCCATCGACCAGAAAAAACAGACCGGATCCGGTCAGCGCCATCCAGCCGAATATCAGCAACCCGAACGCCTGGGTAAGCCCGGCCAGGCCCTCATGCATACCACGGTCCGGAATCTTGAACCGCAGGAGGCTGCGCAGGTCCTGGGAAGCGAGAGCCCATTGGCGCCGTGAAAAAGGTGACCACCCGGAGAATCGCAGCGGCCCCGGCCCGGCGACCCCGCGAATGACGCGCAACAAGACGAAGCCTGCGAGCGACAATCCCAAATACGAATGGAGCAAGTAGCCTGGCGAGTTGCTGCCGTTTTCGGCCAACTCTGCAGTCGCAAATGCCGCGATGCCGAACGCGGCCATACCAAGGTGCAGGATTTTGGCGTAAAGCGGATAGCTGTAGTTTTCCTTTTCCATGACTGTCTCCGACTCGCGGGCGCGGGGCGACTGGTTGATGATATGGAGGATAGGGTGCTGACTTGCCGTTTGAAATTGGGCAAATGCCGCTCTGCCAAGGGTTTAGGACATATGCCCTATTCGATCCTGACGGGTCAGGGCTTGCCGATCCCAGCTTGGGTCGCGCGATTCCGGGTCTCTGCTGTGCTGCAAAGTACGCCCATGGGATTAGCAGATGCGCGGCAGGGGGTCGTCTTCAAGCTCTTCCAGGTAGCGCTCGCCGCCGATGATCGTTTCCAGGATGACTCGGGGCGCTGCATCGCTGATGGTGCCGATGCGCTGGGCATCTGCACCCCCCGGCAGGTCTTGCCAGCACGCAAGCGCTTCTTCGGCGTCAGTTGCCGCGACGACGGCAACAACCCGTCCTTCGCAGGCCAGGTAGTAGGGGTCGTAGCCCAGCAGTTTGCAGACTGCCCCCACTTGCTCTCGCACTGGAATATTGGCCTCCTGGAGTCGCACACCCAGGCCGGTGCCCGTGGCGATTTCGTGAGCCACTGTGGCCAGGCCACCGCGCGTCGGGTCACGCATGAAACGCAGCCCTTTCAGTTCCAGTAATGCGCACGTCAACGGCAGCACGCAGGCCTCGTCGGAGTTCAGCTCGCCACGCAGGCCGAAAGCCTGGCGGGCCAGCATCACCGCGGTGCCGTGGTCGCCGACCGGCCCGCTGACCAGCAGCTCGTCGCCCGCCTCGATGCGGTGCATGCCCAGGTCGAGGGCGGTGTCCCGGGTACCGAGACCGGTGGTGGCGAAGTACACGCCGCTGCCTTCACCGCGGCGAACGACCTTCGTATCGCCGGCTGCTATACGCACGCCGGCGGCCCGGGCCGCGTCGCCCATGCTCACGAGCAGGCGCTCCAGCGTTGCGATCTCGAGGCCTTCCTCGAGAAAGGCATTTACGGTCAACACGGACGGTATTGCGCCGGCCACTGCCAGGTCGTTCACCGTGCCGTGTACCGCGAGTGACCCGATGTTGCCGCCGGGATACTCCAGCGGCTGCACGGTGAAGCCATCGGTGGTCACCAGCAGTTCGCCGGTGCCAGCGGGAATCTCGACGGCAGCGGCGTCCACTCGTGTGTCGAGGCCGGGGCTCGCGAGACAGCGCGCAAACAGTTCGTCGATCAGTTCGCGCATCAGCCGGCCGCCGTTGCCGTGGGCAAGCGCAATATGCTTATCCATCATGACCGCGCGAGGTGCTCGATGATCTGGCCGAAACTCAAGCCGGCATCATTGCACGGCAGTGCCGCCGGCAGTGCCGCGTCGAAATCCTGCTCCGCAAGCGCGGCGACTGCAGCAGCGGCCAAACGGGCGTTTTGAAAGACACCTCCGGTTAGCCCCACGTGATCGATGCGGTGCTTGCCTCGCAGTATCACGGCAAGCTGCGCAATGGCCGCGGCCAGTGACAAGTGAAAGCCCGACGCGCGTTCGGCTGCTGTCAGCTGTTCGTCCAGCAGCATTGGCAACAATGGCTGCCAGTCGATGCGTAACAGGTCGCCTGCAGATACCAGCGGCAGGGGCACGACCGGCCCGTCGCCGATTGCGGCGGCTTCCAGTTGCATCGGGCCCTGGCCCTCGTAGCTGGCCTCGTGGATGCCGAGTACGAGGCAAGCGGCCGCGTCGAACAGTCGGCCGGCGGCGCTCGTGTCGTGGCAGTTTATGCCTCGTTGCCATCCATGTTGCGCGAGTTCGGCAGCAGCGACTGCCGGCTCCCAGGCACCGCCTGTGGCCCAGCAGAGCGCGGCCGCGCTGCGCCACGGTTCCCGACCGGCCCGATCTCCGCCTGGCAGGCGGAAGTTCTTCAGTGACGCCACGCGTTGCCATTCACCGGGCCGGCCCTGAAAAGTTTCGCCGCCCCAGAGCGTGCCATCCTCGCCGAGGCCGACGCCGTCCCAGGTAAAGGTCAGCCAGTTGCAGGTCTCCGGGTGCTCACCTGCGAGTGCCGACGCGTGGGCGGGGTGATGCCACACGGGCATGACCGGAAGTTGCTGCTGTGATGCCCACCGACTGGTTGCGTAACCCGGGTGCCCGTCGCAGATCAGCGCCTCGGCTCGCACGCCGTACAGTTGCTGCAGGTCGTCCACAACCTGGGCGAACACTTGCTGACTGCGCGGTGTGTCCATATTGCCGATGTGCGGTGAGATAACGACCCGGTCTTCCCAGGCGAGGGCAACCGTGTTTTTCAGATGTCCACCCACCGCGAGCACCGGTTGGGGGAGGGGCCGATACAGGCTTCTTTCCACTGGCGCGCTGCCCCGACCGAGTCGCAGTGGCCGGATGCGGCCCGCCACCGGCCGCAGCACCGGATCGTCTGCGGGGCGCTCGATGGGCCGGTCGTGGTGCAGAAAGGCGTCGGCAATCCGGGCGAGTCTCGTCGCCGCCTCGGTGTTGTCGGTCAGCACGGGTTCGCCGCTGAGATTCCCGGATGTGGCAACCAACGGTCCGCCGAACCCGGCCAGCAACAAGTGGTGCAGCGGGCTGTAGGGCAGGAACGCACCGACTTCCGTCAGGTCCGGTGAGATGCCTGCCGCGAGTGGCGCGTCGGTGCGCACTGGCACCAGCACGATCGGACGCCCGGGTCCGCGGATAGCAATTGCGGCGTCGTCATTTAGCCGCGCACAACGGCGCACCTGGTCGAGTCCGTCGCCGCCGGTTTCAGGGAATATGACCGCGAGGGGTTTCGCCGGCCGATGCTTGCGGGCCCGCAATGCGGCGACGGCCTTCTCATTACCCGCGTCGCACAGCAGGTGATATCCGCCGACGCCTTTCACTGCCACGATGGCGCCGTTGCGCAATGCCTGCACAGTTGCATCCAGCGGATCCGCTGGCGAAGGATCCGGCGCCGTCGTGACGAATTGCAGCGCGGGGCCGCAATCGGGACAGGCGAGGGGTTCGGCATGGAAACGCCGATCCAGCGGCTGCGAGTATTCTGCCGTGCACGCAGCGCACAATGGGAAGCTGGCCATCGTGGTTTGTGCGCGGTCGTAAGGCATGCCAAGGATCAGGGTGTAGCGTGGGCCGCATTGTGTGCAGTTGATGAACGGGTAGCGGAAGCGCCGATCCCGGGTGTCGCTCAGTTCCCGCCGGCAGTCTTCGCACATGAAGTAGTCCGGCGGCACGCTGATTTGCGGCATGTCACCCGGCGCACTCGGCAGGATCTGGAAGCCCGACTTCGCCGCCGCTGGATAACTCGCGTCTGCATCCGCGCGCGACTGAATGACGGGGGTCGCCAGCGGGGGCGCATCGTGAATCAGAGCGTAGTCAAAAGCGGCCAGCGCATCGGCAGGGCCGTGAACGGCAATCTCCACCGCCCCGGTGCGGTTGCGAATCCATCCGGACAACTTGTAGCGATGCGCAAGGCGGTAGACGAACGGGCGGAAACCAACGGCCTGCACGCGGCCGGTGACCAGCAGCCGTATTGATCGAGCGGCGGCCTGCGCTGTCGAGTCAGCCGCGCCGCGCATGGACACGATCCAGTCTAGCCGGCCTTCGCGGACCGCCGGTCTGGCGACGCGTTGTCCCGGATGCCGCCGGCCCACCAGACCCGGCACGCGCCTTCATCGGACACCATGCAGGGGCCGATGGGATGACGTGGCGTGCAGGCGTCACCGAAAAGTCGGCATTCATTCGGGTAGATCTTGCCCAGCACCACGCGGGCGCAGTCGCAACCCGGCGGCATCTCACCCACGCGTTTGCGCGTGGCATCTACCGTCACCGGGAAGCGCGCCCGTGCATCGTGGGCGTGGAATGCTGCCGACAGCGCGTAGCCGGAGCCGGGAATCACGCCGATGCCGCGCCAGTTTGCGTCCACCACGTCAAAGCACTGCTCGAGCAGCGCCCTGGCCCGGGCGTTGCCACCGGGCCGGACCGCGCGCGGATAGCAGTTGATCAATCGGCAGTCACCCCGAATGGACTGGTGCAGCACTGCACAGGTAGCAGCCAGCAGGCTATCCGCTTCGAAGCCGGCAATCGCGGCGGGAATGCCGTGCTGCTCCGGCACGAACTCCCATTCCTCGGGCCCCATCACGGTGGCGACATGGCCCGGCGCAATCAGCAGGTCGAAACCGGGCTCGCCCGATTCGAGCAGCATGGCCACTGCGGGCCAGGTCAGCCGGCCCGACAGCAGCACGGAAAGATTGGCCGGGACGCCTTCGGCGAGCATCGCGGCCACCGGTGCCATCGTGGTTTCGAAACCCGCGGCAAAGAACACGACTTCGCGATCCGGCTCGCTCTCGGCAATTCGGCGCGCTTCCACCGGGCTGGCGATGGGCCGCACATCGGCGCCCGCGGCCTTGGCCTGTTCCAGTGACCGGGGTTCCCGCTTCGGCCCGTTGACGGGTACCCGCAGCATGTCACCGAAGGCCACCAGCGTGAGGTCCTGTGTGCGCGCGAGCTGGATCGCGTCATATACGTCTTCTTCGGGACAGATACAGACCGGGCAGCCCGGCCCGGGAATCAGTTCCACGTTTGGGGGCAACGCGCTGCGCAGGCCGGCGTGGGTAATGGTGCGTTCGTGTCCGCCGCACACGTTCATAATCTTGACAGGTTCGGGCAGCACCAGCGCGTGAATGCGCGCCAGCGCTTCGCGGGCGGCGGCCTGGGCGTCACCGACCATTGCGCACCTCATGGGTCCCGTCCGTGGCGTGCAGCAATGCACCCTCGGTGGCCACGCGCGGCCGCCGGTTGCGCCCGGTTTGCAGGTCACGGCGATGGCTGTTGCGGGACTCCGAGAGCCACGCGAGCCAGTCGCCCATGCCCGCGCCGGACTGAGCGGACAGCTCCATACACTTTGCTACTGTTGCAAGGTGTTGCAGGTTGTCCCGCGCCCGCTCGGGCCGGAAATCCGGCAGGTGCGGCGCGAGATCCATCTTGGTCAGCAGCACCAGGTCGGCGGCGCGAAACATCACCGGGTACTTCGACGGCTTGTCATCACCCTCCGGCACCGACAACAGCGTGACGTTGAAATGCTGGCCCAGGTCGAAACTCGCCGGACACACGAGGTTGCCGACGTTTTCGATGAACAGCACATCGAGGTCGTGCAGGTCGAGCTGCGGCAGCGCCGCTGCGATCATCGCCGCGTCCAGGTGACAGGCGCTGCCGGTGATGATCTGCACTGCGCGCAGTCCCGCCCGGCGCACGCGCTCTGCATCATTTTCAGTCGCGAGGTCACCTTCTATCACCGCGACGCGCAGGCCCGGTGGCAGTTGCCGCGCGGTGGCTTCGAGCAGGCTGGTCTTGCCGGCGCCCGGGGATGACATCAGGTTAACGACCATCACGTCGTGGCGGCCAAATACGTCGCGATTGCGCGCGGCCTGTTCGTCGTTGGCAGACAGCAGCCCCGCCATGACTTCCACGGTGCGCGAGTCAAGAATCTCGTCGGAGGTGTTTGCGCAACCGCAGGTCTGGCACATCGTCGAGCCTGTCAGTGCAGCCCTGGGGGGCGCTCGAGTTCGACCCGGGCCAGCACCAGCTCATCGCCACTCACCAGCGTAGTCCGCCAGTTGCCGCAATGCGGGCACGTCAGCCGGGTGACGGTGACCTCCGACTCTGTCGCACACTGGTCGCAATGCACGCGGAGCGCACTCGACTCCAGCACCAGGGCTGCCGAGCTCGCAACGGTGCCGGCCCGGGCAATTGTATAGGCCTGTTCCAGCAGTTCGGGTTCTACGCCAGACAGCGGGCCCATCCGGACGACGATCTCGCAAACGGTCTGCGCACCGTTCTGCGCGGCCACGCGCTGCACCTGGTCGAGTAAGGCCTGACAAACCGCGAGCTCATGCATGGTGGGCGAGCACCTCGTCCAGTAGCTCCCAGGTCGCTGCCGCTTCGTCCGCCGGGATTTTCTGAATCGCATAGCCCACATGCACCAGCACGTGGTCACCCATGGCCAGCTCATCGGCCTGCAGCATAAAGAGGCTGACGTCGCGCTCGATGCCCTTCGCCTCGCACACGGCGTTGAAGCCGTCGATGGCTTTGATTTGCATTGGAATCGCGAGGCACATCTTCTTATTACACAATATTTGCCAATATTTGCCGCAAGATCTTTCCCGACTATACGCCGCCTGCGCAGCTGTCCCGGTAGGTGAATGTCCTTATTTGTGCTTGCCCGCGCTTTGGCTATACAGGTAATCGGGGGAATAGGCGCAGGGGTGGGTCTTGTCCGCACGAGCAATAAAATGAAGAAGTACCTCGTGCTCGCGATTGGCAATGTGTTGCTGTCCGACGACGGGGTGGGCGCCAAAGTCCTGGCGGCCCTCGAGGCCCATGCCAGCTGTCCTGCAGACACACGGCTCGTGGACGGCGGGACCCTGAGTTTCTCCCTTGAGGCTGAACTGGACGATTGTGCAGGCCTGGTCGTCGTTGACGCGTCGCGTCTCGGCACCCAGCCGGGGACCGTGGAGTGCCTGGAAGGGGCAGCCATGGATCGCCTGCTGCAGAAGACGGGCCGCAGCGTGCACGAAGTGGGGCTGGCGGACGTGCTGGATGTAGCCCGGTTAACAAAAAGACTGCCGGCCCACCGCGCGCTGATCGGCATCGAGCCGGAGACCATTGACTGGGGTGAAACCCTGTCGCCTGCCGTGCAGGCAGCCTTGCCGCTGGCGGCGGATCGGGTGCTCGGGTTGCTGGCCACCTGGCGCGGCGAGCCATCAATCACCGTTTCGTCAGAGCCACTGCCAACTGTTCCGAGCGCGGCGCCATGAGCGGTCTGGCCGATATTGCGGTGTCTGTCGAGATAACCACCGGCAATGTCGTGCCCCTGTTGCACGAAGTTCGCCACGCGCTGCAGCGCCTGCTCGATACCGGTGAACCGACGGTGATCGATCTGCACAGCCTGCCGTTGGCGCCGGGCGAACTCGACACGCTGGAAGAAAAACTGGGCGAGGGCGAAGTCAGCGCGACACTGAATGCGCTGGGCCCCAGCCTGCTGCGGGAAACCGCCGTGCCCGGTGTCTGGTTCGTGACGCACCGGAACGCGATCGAAGAAATCACCGGGCAATACCTGGAGATCGTCAAGGTGCCCGCGATCCTAGAGGCCCAGGACGTCGATATCCGGCAGGGCATTGCTGCCCTCAGCGAAAGCCTCGCACAGGCGAACGCCCAAGACCAAGGAGAGACGCACGATGGCTCGAATTGAAACCGTAGGCGAAGCCCTGGCTCGCCAGGGCGTGTCCCGGCGCGCATTCCTGAAGTTTTGCGCCGCCACCACGTCGCTGATGGCGCTGCCGCCCAGCATGATCCCGCGGGTTGCCGCGGCGCTGGAGGCCGCGCGGCGGCCGTCGGTGATCTGGTTGTCGTTCCAGGAGTGCACCGGGTGCACGGAGTCGCTGACGCGTTCCGATTCGCCCACGGTGGAAGGCCTGATCTTCGACGTGATCTCGCTGGACTATCACCACACGCTACAGGCGGCGTCGGGTGAAGCGGCAGAACTTGCCCGCACGCAGGCCATGGAGGAGAACTGGGGCAACTACCTGGTCGCGGTGGACGGCTCCATCCCGCTGGGTAACCCGGGTTATTCGATGATCGCGGGCGTCAGCAACCTCGACATGCTGCAGGAAACCGTCGAGGGCGCTGCTGCGGTGGTAGCCGTCGGCACCTGCGCGTCTTTCGGCGGCATTCCGCACGCGAATCCGAACCCGACCGGCGCGGTGGGTGTGGGCGAGATCGTCACGGACAAGCCGATTATCAATGTGAGTGGTTGCCCGCCTATCCCGGTAGCGATTACCGGCGTGCTGGCCCAGTACCTGACCTTCGGCCAGTTGCCGGAGATGGACGAACTGGGCCGGCCGAAAGCCTTTTTCGGCCAGAGCATTCACGATCGTTGCTACCGCCGCCCGTTCTACGAAAAGGGCCAGTTCGCCGAGTCTTTCGATGACGAAGGCGCCCGGGCCGGCTGGTGCCTGTTCAAGCTCGGCTGCATGGGCCCGATTACCTACAACGCGTGCGCTACCGTGAAGTGGAACTCCGGCACGAGCTTCCCGATCGAGGCCGGCCATCCCTGCCTCGGGTGTTCAGAGCCCAACTTCTGGGACAAGGGTGGCTTCTACCAGCCGCTGTCCGAGGTGGAGTGGGGCGGTTGGGCGCAGCTCGGCACGGCCGCGGCGGCGGGCGCTGTCATCGGCGCGGCCTCCGCGCTGGCGGCCCGCAGCAAGCAAAAGAAGGCAAGGGAGGAAGAGGTATGACGCTGCTCGACTTCGCACGCGGGCCCGCGATGCAGTGGGCTTTCGTGATCTTCGGCATCGGTGTCGCGTGGCGCCTGGTCGGCATGTTCCTGCTGTTGCGCGACCGCGCCAAAGCGACGGCACGGCGCGACGCGCCGGTATCCGACGGTACCCGGGCCGTCATCATGCGATCCCTGCCTGCCAAGGAGCTCGAACATCACATCGTATTCCAGCACGTGTCCGGGTATGCGTGGCACATTGGCTTTTTCATCACCGTCCTGTTTTTCGGGCCGCACATGCCCTTCTGGAAGTCCATCCTGGGTTTCGACTGGCCGACGCTGCCCAGCGAGGTCATCACGGTGGTCGGCGCGATCACGATTGCGGTACTGATCTCGCTGCTGGTCCGGCGTTTTTCACACCCGGTGCTCCGGGTGATTTCCACGGCGGATGATTACATCAGTGTGATCGTCACGATCCTGCCGCTGCTGACTGGCCTGATTTCCTATGCGAACATCGGCTTCAATAAAGAAACAAATCTTGCGCTGCACCTGCTCAGCATCGTGCTGGTGCTGGTCTGGTTCCCGTTCGGCAAGTTGATGCACCTGTTTCTCGCGTTCCCGACCCGCTACAAGGCGGGGGCAGACTTCGGTCGAAAGGGGGTTGCAGCATGAGTACGCATGAAGCGAGCGTGTCGAGATTCCAGGCACTGGTGGCCGGCCTCGCGGCCCGGGCACCAGCACCCTCGGGCTCCGAGTCGGAGCGCGTGGAGCGCGCCAAGGGAGTGTTCCGCAAGCGGCTGAACGCCGGCATGGCACTGAACCTGGAGTGTTGCCTGCACTGCGGCATGTGTGCCGAAGCCTGCCATTTCTACGAGAGCACCCAGGACCCGAAGTACACGCCGATCCACAAGGTTGAGCCTCTGCGCCGGTTTTACCGCCGGGAGCTGGGCCCGCTGCGCTGGCTGCACCGGCTGGTCAGCCACGATGTCAGCCTGCAACAACTCGAGCAGTGGCAGGAACTGGTGTTTGACTCGTGCACGGAATGCGGCCGCTGCGACCTGATCTGCCCGATGGGTATCGAGATTTCGCCAATGATCGGCGTGATGCGCGAAGGGCTGACTGAAGCAGGACTGATGCCTGCGGAGCTGGCGGGCGCGAGCGCTGAACAGATAGAAGACGGTCGCGTGCTCGGCGCGGGCGTTCAGGAATTCGACGCGATGGTCGGCGCGCTGCGCGGTCAGGGGGTCGACGTTCCCGTGGACAAGGACCAGGCCGATGTGATGGTTCTGACCACCGCGCTAGAGATCCGCATGTGGCCCGACGCACTGGCGGCACTGGCCAAGGTCATGAACGCAAGCGGCGCGAACTGGTCGATGCGCCGTGCAGCCTTTGATGCGTCGGGCTTCGAGTACACGTCGGGCAATGCACAGGCGCGGCGGGCGATGACGCGCAAGATTATCGACGAGGCCGCAGCCTGCGGCGCGAAAACCCTGATCGTGCCCGAGTGCGGTCATGCCTACCCGGCCCTGCGCTGGAAAGCGGCTGACGAACACGGCGCGCCCTTGCCTTTCGAGGTCCTGGCGATTTCCGAATTCATCGGCCGCGAGATCGATGCCGGTCGGCTCAAACTCCGCAAGTCCGCCAATGGTGGCAGCATGACCTATCACGATCCGTGCAAGGTTGGCCGGCTTGGCGGCGTGTTCGACGAACCTCGCACCGCGCTGGCCGCGATGGGCGTGGAACTCAAGGAAATGGAGTCCCATGGTAAGACCCAGTACTGCTGTGGCGGTGGTGGCGGCGTGATGCTGATCGACCGGGCTGCGCCGCTGCGCAAGCGGGCATTCGAGATCAAGATGCGGCAGGTAGATGACACAGGCGCCGACGCCGTCGTCACGTCCTGTGAGAGCTGCCGGATGAACTTCGCGATCGGGGGCGACGGCGCGAACTGGCAAACGCCGGTGAAGAGCCTCGTACAAATGGTCGCAGAGCACCTGGATTAGATATAGCGCCGAGATGGGAGAGACCTGATGAATGAACGGGTTGTCGTAGATCCGATCACGCGGATCGAGGGACACCTGCGCATCGAGGCGCAGATGGATGGCGATGTGATCGGCCAGGCCTACTCGTCGGGCACGATGGTGCGGGGCATCGAGATCATCCTGAAGGGCCGGGATCCGCGCGACGCGTGGGCCTTTGCCCAGCGCATTTGCGGGGTCTGCACCCTGGTCCACGGCATCGCATCGGTCCGCGCGGTGGAAGACGCGCTGAACTACGAGATACCGCCGAACGCGAACCTGATCCGCAACCTGATGATCGGGGCGCAGTACATCCACGATCATGTGATGCACTTCTACCACCTGCACGCGCTGGACTGGGTAGACGTGGTGTCGGCCCTGCAGGCGGATCCCGCCGCGACGGCCACGCTGGCGCAGTCCATCAGCCCGTATTCCAAGTCTTCGCCGGGCTATTTCGCCGACACCCAGAAACGTGTCAGGGAGTTCGTCGAGTCCGGACAACTCGGTATCTTCCGCAACGGCTACTGGGGCCATCCGGCCTACAAGCTGCCGCCCGAAGCGAACCTGATGGCGGTGGCGCACTACCTGGACGCGCTGGTCTGGCAGCGCAGTGTCGCGCGCCTGCTTACGATTTTCGGCGGCAAGAACCCACATCCGAATTTCGTCGTTGGCGGCGCGCCCAGTCCCATCGACCTGAACTCGGATTCCGCTATCAACTCGAAGCGGCTTTCCCAGGTCCAGGAAATCATCGACGAGATGCGGATGTTCGTCGACCAGGTCTACGTGCCGGATACCCTGGCGATCGCCGGGTTCTACAAGGACTGGGGCGCCCAGGGGGAAGGGGTCGGCAATTTCATGTGCTACGGCGACCTGCCGGAAAAGGGCATGGCGGATCCATCCAGCTATCTGTTCCCGCGCGGCGCGATACTGAACCGCGATCTGTCCACCGTGTACGACATCGATGTGCACGCGCAGGACGAGATCCAGGAGTACGTGGCCCATTCGTGGTACGACTACTCCTCCGGGAAAGAGAGCGGCCTGCACCCTTACGACGGGGAGACAGCCCTGAACTACACCGGGCCGCAGCCGCCTTTCGAGCAGCTGGACGTGGAGCAAGGCTATTCGTGGCTGAAGTCGCCGCGCTGGAAGGGCAACGCGATGGAAGTCGGTCCGCTGGCTCGCGTGCTGATGCTGTATGCAACGGGCCACGAACAGACCCAGGAACTCGTGAACTACACGCTGAAGACGCTGAACGTGCCGGTCGACGCACTGTTCTCGACGCTCGGCCGGACCGCAGCGCGCACGCTCGAAACCAAGGTCGTGGCCGACAGCATGCAGACCTGGTACGACAACCTGATCGGCAACATCAAGGCGGGCGACACGCGCACGTTCAACGAGAAGCTGTGGGAGCCGTCCTCCTGGCCGAAGCAGTGCCAGGGCGTGGGCTTCATGGAAGCGCCGCGTGGCGGCCTCGCGCACTGGATCGTGATCGAGGACGAGAAGATCGCGAACTACCAGGCCGTCGTGCCGAGCACCTGGAACGCAGGCCCTCGCGATGTCGAAGGCCAGCCAGGCGCCTACGAGGCGGCTCTGGCCGGGCATTTCCTGCACGATCCGAAGCAACCAGTAGAGATCCTGCGCACGATCCATAGCTTCGACCCGTGTATTGCCTGCGCCGTGCACGTCACTGATCCCGACGGCGAAGAGCTCGTCCAGGTCAAGATCAAATAGGAAGCCGACGATGAAGAAACCGATTTCAGCTCTGATACTGTTCGCCGGGCTCCCGGCCGTCACCAGCGCCCACACGCTCGCCGGTGACGAGGGACTCATTTCACAATTGCAGCATGAACTGCTGGGCGGGCATCACCTGCCCCTGACGATACTGCTTGTGGTGGTCGGAGTTGTCGCCTATCGGCGCCTGCGCGCGCGCAAGAAATCGTAGCCGCGCATCACGAGACTCACAAAGCCGAGCGACCGCTCTGATCACGAGCGGTCGTTCCACCTTATG
>CAMYJV010000047.1 GCA_947258805.1 uncultured Gammaproteobacteria bacterium
CCTCGGCGAGGGAGAGGACCTGCTGCTGGTAGCGGGCCTGGGCGGCAGCGCGCATTTCTGGCGCGCCCAGGCGCATGTGCTGGCGGCGTCCTATCGGGTGACGCTGTACGATCATCGGGGCGTGGGGCGCAGCTCGCCCGCTCCGCTGGTGTCTTCCGCGGAGCAGCTCGCCGATGACCTGGTGAGGCTCATGGATTCCCTGGGCATCGAGCGCGCCCATTTGGTTGGTCATTCCACCGGGGGTGCAATCGGCCAGCACCTCGCGCTGCGCGATCCCGGGCGCCTGCGCAGCCTGGTGTTGAGCGCCAGCTGGGCCGGACCCACCCCCTTGTTCATCGAGATGTTCAAGCTGCGTCGCGACGTGCTGATCAACAACGGCATGACCAGCTACTTGCTGCTCGGCACGCTGCTGGCGACGCCGGCCTGGTACCTGCAGGAACACTTTAGGAGCCTCGATGACTTCCTGCGAGATCGGCTGGGCCAGATGCCGGGTCTGGAGGTCGAACTTGGCCGACTCAATGCGGTCATGACCCACGATCTGCGGCACCGGCTCGGTGAAATTCGTGTGCCCACGGCCGTGCTCTGCGCGCGCGATGATCAGATCACGCCCGAGCCGATGTCAGTGGAGCTGGCCCGCCTGATTCCCGGCGCGGCGCTGACTGTCCTTCCGGAAGGCGGACATTTCTGTCCATTGACGGTCTCCGAGGACTACAACGCAGTCCTGTGCCAACTGATTCGCGAGATCGGTGACGGCCGCTTTCGTCAGGCTGATGCCCGGTCGGCGAAATAGCGCCGCAGGGGGCCCAGACTGAGCCAGCAGGTGAAGGCGCCTGCCACCAGCAGCGTCGATACCACGATGCTCAGCGAGTAACCGACGGCCTCGGGCCTGCCAAAGACCCTGTCGGTCACGCTGGCGACAAACCAGGGTCCTCCGGCCTGACCGATGAAATTCGCGAACAACAGGTAGACGGCCACGAGTTGGGCGCGCACGCGTGGAGGCGCCAGAATCGGGATCACGGCGGTGCCGGCGCCGAAAGGCATGGTGCCGAAAAACATGAATAGCCCAATAAAGGCCAGGCTTAGCGACGGCAACGGGACGATTGGAAACGCGACTGCCATCGGCAACGCGCCGAGCCCGCCGATCAACGCGGCGCGCAGATTCCCATCCCGGTAACCGCTGGCGTGCAGACGATCGGCAAGCCAGCCGCCGAAGACGACGCCGGAGGTGCCGAATACCATGAAGAGCAACCCGTAGACGTAGCCAATATCCGCTGCCTGCATGCCGTGCACGCGGATAAAATAGGCCGGAGCCCAGGCACCCGTTGCGAATTGTGCAGCGGCGAGCAGGGATAAGCCCACGTAGACCATGGTCAACAACTGCCCGTTACTTCGCCAGTAGGCGACCGCGTGACGAAAGCCCGCCTCCGCATCTCCCGGGGCGTGCCTTTGGCCGAGACCCGCCCTTCGCGTCGGTTCCCTGACGCTGAAAAAGAACCATATCGCGACCACGATGCCCGGCGTTGCGCCGAGCATGAACGCGGCCTGCCAGAGTTCGAGTGCGCCGACAAAGGGCAGGGTGATCGCATCCATGGTCGTCAAGCTCGCAATCACAAAGCCACCGGCAAGCAGCGCCACGCCCGAACCGAAGAAAGTCGAGCCCGTCATAACGCTGACCGGCAGCCCCAGCCGACGTTCGCGGAAAAGGTCAGCGAGTATCGAGTAGCCCGCTGGCGTCAGCACGGCCTCACCGACGCCGACGAACATGCGCGCCACGAAGAGCGACCAGAAATCGGTGGCCAGTCCGCAGGCGAAGGCGGCAACAGTCCAAACTATTACGCCGATGGCGATTAAATTGCGGCGGTTGCCCCCGTCGGCCAGGCGACCCAGTGGTACCGCAATCGTGGCGTAGAACAATGCGAATGCCAGACCCTGCAGCAGGCTGATCTGGGTGTCTGTGAGAAACAGGTCGGCTTTGATTTCGTCGACCAGCAGATTGATTATCTGCCGGTCGATAAACGCGACAATATTGCAGCAACAGAGAACGAAGACGACATACCACCCACGTTTCTCGGGCGGGTAATTGGATACCGTTTCAGTGGCCGGGATCGTTGCCCCGGCAGCCTGGCCCTTCGGCACAATCAGCTCCTGGCCTGAATCGCGGTCGCGATTTCGGTCAGGATCTCAGGATCATCGATGGTGGCGGGCATTGACCAGGATTCTCCGTTCAGGATCTTGCGCAGAGTGCCCCGCAGTATCTTGCCCGAGCGGGTCTTGGGCAGCCGCTGCACGACGGCCACCTGCTTGAACGCGGCGACCGGGCCGATGCGGTCACGCACCAACTGGATCAGATCAGCAACGAGGTCTTGTGGCGCTTGCCGGCCCTTCTGCGCCTTGAGACAGACGAAACCGAACGGGACCTCGCCTTTGACCGCATCCCGTCGGCCCACCACGGCGCATTCGGCAACCGATGGGTGACCGGAAATCACTTCTTCCAGGGCGCCCGTCGCCAGGCGATGCCCGGCCACGTTGATCACGTCGTCGATGCGTGTCATCACGAAGACATAACCGTCTTCGTCAATGAATCCAGCGTCGGCGGTTGTATAGCATCCGGATACGGGCTCCAGGTAGTCGTCACGGAATCTCGGATCGTCGTTCCACAAAGCTATCAGTGCGCCGGGACCGAGCGGCAGTCTGCAGACAATTCGCCCGATTTCGCCGGCCGGCTGTGACTGTCCGTCGTCATCGACAACGTCCAGCCACCATCCCGGCATTCTCTTACCGGCAGAGCCGGGCTTTATCGGGAAAAGCCCTGCACCGAGCGGGTTACCCGTCAATGCCCAGCCCGTTTCCGTCTGCCACCAGTGGTCGATGACCGGCACGCCGAGTGCAGACCCGGCCCATTCGAGCGTATCCGGGTCGCATCGCTCGCCGGCGAGGAACAGGGCGTGCAGGGACTCCAGGTCGTAGTTCTTTGCGAGCGCGAGTTCCGGATCGTCGCGCTTTATCGCACGGATTGCCGTCGGCGCGGTAAACAGTACCTTCACCTTATGATCTGCGACGACCCGCCAGAAGGTGCCGGCATCAGGCGTGCCCACGGGCTTGCCTTCGAACAGGATCGTGGTCGCTCCCCGTAGCAGGGGACCGTAAACAATGTAGGAATGGCCAACAACCCAGCCAATGTCCGATGCTGCCCAGAACACGTCGCCCGGGCCAATGTCGTAGAGCGCTCCCATCGACCAGTGCAGCGCGACGGCGTGACCTCCGTTGTCGCGCACGACGCCCTTGGGGCGGCCGGTCGTGCCGGAGGTGTAGAGAATGTAGAGTGGGTCCGTGGCTTCGACGGGAACGCAGTCGAGTGGCTCAGCGGAGTTCTCGAAATCCACCCACTCAACCTCGCCCGTGTCGCCGAGGTCAGCCTGACATTGCTTGCGCTGGAGAACGACCTTGAGTTCAACCTTGTGCTGCGCCAGCGCCAGGGCTTCGTCCAGCAGCGGCTTGTAGGCGACTGTCCGACCGGGTTCCAGGCCGCAACTGGCGCTTAGCACGACTTTCGGCCTGGCATCGTCGATGCGCATGGCCAGCTCTTGCGCCGCGAAACCTCCGAACACCACCGAGTGAATCGCGCCGATCCGCGCACAGGCCAGCATGCCGATGACCGCCTCAGGAACCATGGGCATGTAGATCACGACCCGGTCGCCTCGTGTTACGCCAGCCTTGGCCAGCGCTCCGCCTACCCGAGCAACGCGATCCCGCAAGCCGGTGTAGCTGAGGCTGTCGCGCTCGCCCGTCATGGCGCTATGGTGAATCAGCGCTGCCTGGTCGCCTCTGCCCGCCTCGATATGGCGGTCCAGGGCGTTGAAGCAGGTGTTGATCTGGCCGCCGGGATACCAGCGCCCGGTCGACTGAGTGGAACTGTCGAGCACCTCTGCCCAGGGTCGAATCCAGTGCAGTTCGCTGGCAGCCTTTGCCCAGAAGCCCTCCGGGTTGCGGGTCCACGCTGCGATCATGTCTTCGTAAGACACGGATTTCTCCCTGAAAACACTGATCCTAATGGCAGCCCCGGACGCCGACAATTCCAAGGGTCCGCATATTCATCAATCTTGCTGATGGCGTGATTCACTGGCGGCAGTGGCACGCCGGCAGCTTCTGACGCATAGTCAATATCGATGAGTGAGCCTGAGAAAACCGTGCAGAACCCCATTACGCATCCATGGTGGGCGGTGATCGGTCCGGAAGATGGCGAAAGCCTCTGGCAGCCGATGCCCTCGAGAGGCTACGTTACCCTGAAGCTGACGCCCGACAAGATGCCGCACGACACTTTCACTAGCGGCATCCAGGTGCTTCCGCCCGGCTGCCACGTTCGGGAGCACGGCCACAAACAGAATCACGAGTTGATTTTCATCCACCAGGGTACTGGCAGGGTGGAAATAGAAGGGCAGAATTACCCTGTCGAGCCGGGATCGACCGTGTTGTTCGGGCGCTATGCCCGCCACATCATAGAAAATACCGGCGAGGTGGACATGAAACTGTTCTGGGTGTTCATGCCGCCCGGTCTCGAACACTGGTTCCGCGCCATTGGCCGGAAGCGCGACCCGCAGTCACCCATGCCCGAGCCGTTTGATCGACCCCAGAACGTCGAAGAGGTCATGGAGCAAATGCGTTTCGTTCCGCCGGCCAGTCGCTAGTCTGCGTCTGGATGTTGGTACTGAATCGCGAAGCCGTGGCGGCCAGTCTGAGTCATCTCGACTGTATCAACGCGCTGGACGCCGCGATGCGTGCGGTGAGCGCGGGCGATACGATCATGCCGCTGCGCCAGTACATGGAGATCCCGGGCGCAGCAACCAAATTCACGCTCATGCCTGGCTATACCGCTGCGCCCGGCTGCTTTGGTGTCAAGATCGTCAGCAAGGCCGAGCGGGCGCCGGACTCGCCCTATGGCTCACACGTCGGCGCGGTCATGGTCTTCTCGCCGGATGAGGGGATTCCAGTGGCGCTGCTGGACGGCTCGGAGCTGACAGCGATTCGCACCGCGGCGGCCAGCGCGCTGGCCACCCGGACACTGGCCCGGCCGGATGCGTCCCGGCTTGCGATTCTTGGTTGTGGTCTGCAGGCCCGGCACCACGTTGCCGCTCTGCTTTCCGTGCGCCCGATCAGCAGCCTGGTCGTCTGGGGCAGGAACCGAGCACGCGTTGAAGACTTCCTCGATAGCCTGTCTCTTCCAGACGAGATCGCTGTGGAGTCGGCCGGCTCTGTCGCCTCCGCGGTTGCCGGTGCAGATATCGTGACGACGGTGACCTCGTCAAAGACACCAATACTCCGGGGCGGATGGCTCCGGCCAGGGACCCATGTCAACCTCGTTGGTGCCGCGGTTCGCGAGGCCGCCGAGGCGGACACGGAAACCGTCCGGCGCGCGCGCCTGTTCGTCGATTATCGCAGGTCTGCCATGGCCCAGGCGGGCGAGTTATTGGATGCCATCGAGCAGGAGATCGTCAGCGCCTCACACATCGCTGGCGAAATCGGCGAGGTGCTTGCCGGGCAGGTTGCCGGTCGACGCAGTGATTCGGAGATCACGGTCTATAAGTCTCTCGGTGTCGCGGCCCAGGACCTGGCGGCGGGCTGGTGTGCCTGGTCGCGGGCGTGCGAACTCAAGCTCGGCGTCGACATACCATGGCACTGATGAGTGAACCCGGGGCTGGACTGGCTACCCGGTTGGCGGAGCGCCGCCCGCTCGTGGCCGCGGGAGTATTTGATGCCCTCTCCGCGGTACTCGCGCAACGCGCTGGTTTCGAAGCGGTGTTTCTATCGGGATCCGCACTGGCGCTGACCCAGCTTGGACGTCCGGACGTCGGGCTGCTGACGCTCACGGAGTTGGCCGACGTCGTCAGCCGTGTGGCGGCTCGTGTCGACGTGCCTGTACTGGTGGATGCGGATTACGGTTTTGGTAATGCGATCAACGTATACCGGACGGTGCAGGTGCTGGAGCGGGCAGGCGCCAGCGGCATCCAGCTGGAAGACCGCGTGGCAGCGGCGCCGCCGGTCGACCTGGCGCGCCGGCCGGTCGTCAGCGCAGGAGTCATGGTGGACAAGATCAGTGCGGCCCTCGACGCGCGCGAGTCTGCTAATACTGTGATCAGTGCGCGGACCGATGCGCTGTACAGCACCAGTCTCGACGACACTTTGAGTCGGGCAGAGTGCTATCTTGACGCGGGTGCGGACATGATTTTCGTGGAAGGGTGCGTGACCGATAGCGCCCGTCGAGAGGTGGCCGGCCGGCTAGCGAGCAGAACCCCGCTCCTGTTCAATGCCGGAATCCTGGACCCCGCGGATCTGCCGGGCTTTGGAGATCTCGAGGCCCTCGGATACCGGGCGATCCTGTTTCCCGGTGCAGCCGTTGCAGCTGCCGCGTCCGCCATGCAAAGGGCTTTGACAGAGCTGCGCGCCTGGAGCGAGGGCGGCGTGTTTGTGCCGGCGTCGGTGGATCTGGGCGCCAGCATTGATGCCAGCGCCTTCCTGGACAGGTTCGCGTGACCTCGGTGGGCAGGCCGACTGAACTGGCCCCGCGCGCTCCGGATCAGCGGGGTTCCTGCAACCGCACGGAGAGCAAAGAGTTGCAGAGCCGGCGCGATGTCTGCCGCTCGCTGTTGTCGGGCGCGACCCTGCTCCATTTCGGGCTCCTGCCCTCCGGCCCGTTACATGCCAGGGAGTTGAACCTGGAGCGGGAACCCGACCTGTTGCGTGCCTTGATCAAGATGCGCGGCAGCCTGGATACCGAATTGGTCATCGGCTGGGTACGGGCGAAGAGGTTCGCTGTATCGCAGGGAAGAGTCGTGCCACTCTGCGGATTCTTGTCGGCGACCTTCAACCGCTTCCGCCAGGTCTCGGACGGACTGTTCAGCGTCATGACACTCGAGATCACCCATTACACTGATTTCGAGACCGGGGCGCTGTTGGACAGCCTCGTGATGCCGTTCTCGAACCGCGAGGTCGAAGTACCCGCTTACCGCTTCGGCCCGGCAGCTGCACGGTTTGCCGTGCGCCTGGAAGAGAAAGATGACTTCTACCCGGCGGCGGGCACTACGGAAGGAGAATTCTCGCCGGCCGGATCGGTGCTCATGTCGAAATCCATCGCGCCCCCATACCTGCGCAACGGCGACCTTTTTATCCGGCATGAGGAACACGGGCGGGTGTATCCCACCGCCAGCGAACTGCCAACCATGTTTTACAAGGAGTCGACCATCTGGTCAGCCCCGATCGCTGAGGTCCTGGACGAAAATACTTCTTACGTGGATGCCCGGGTTGCCTATTCGGCCATGACCAGTTGGCGGCCATGGATGGAAATGGGCGAGTTGCCCGGCCACACGGCATCCAACGGCTTCGGCGGAAAGGCAGGCTCCATCGTTGACCTTCCCGAAGATTTTCTCCGTTACACCCGGCAACGGCATCCGGATGTGCTGGATGACCCCGAAGCGCTGCTGGATGCCGCAGAGGAAAAGTGATGCGATCAAATAGGGCTCGCCTGTTGTCGCGCCGAGGGCTGCTGCGGGGGCTGGCCCTGTCATCGTTCGGACTGGCGGCAGTCCCGCCAGGTGCGGCCGGCGAGACGGCGCCGCCGCAGGGGCTCGATCTGGAATCGCCCGCCGACCTGCTCACGGCATTGGTCAGGATGCGCGGTACCCTCGATGAGAAGCTGAGTTACGTCTGGTTGCGAGGTCTGCGGTATACCCTGGTCGGCGGCGAAGCGATACTGCTGTGCGGCTATCTGGGTGGCTCGATAACCCGGTACCGGCGCCTGGCTGACGATGCCTTCGAATTCCTGCTTTACGAGATCTCGTATTACACCAGCATCGAGACAGGGGCAGTGCTGCAAAAGCTCCGCATGCCCTACACGGGGCGGGAAGTCTCTGTGCCACTGTATCGCACCGGACCCGGTCGCCACGTCATCATGATGGCCAACGAAGAAGAGCTCGACTGGAGCCGTGAGCGTACGACCAGTGAGGAGCTGGCGAAGCAAATTGCCCCGGATGCCAATGTCTACTACAAGTTCAACGTGCGGCTGCCGGTGTCGTTTAACGAAAAAGTCTGGATTCGCAACGATTCTTTTACGCGGCTCGTGCCGAAAGATGCGACACAGGCATCAATGTTCTACAAGGAAGCGATCACCTACCAGGCGCGGCGCGCAGACCTGCAGAGACAGGACAGCCCGCAGGTAGACACAGATATCTCATTCGCCATCGCGACGGCGTGGCGGCCATGGATGCAGATGGCGGGCATCGATGGTCACACGGTCACAGATGGATTCGGAGGCAAGGTGCTTGATATTGAAGGTATGCCGGACGATTTCATTCGCTTTACGGAAAAGCATCATCCGGACGTCCTTGACGATCCGGGCGCGCTGTTAGAGTCATGACAGACTGCCGACAGGAGAGCGGGACACTGCGACTCCATGAGTTTTTTTCGTGTGGGCCCCGCAACGCTTCGCATGAGTGAATGGGACTACATTATCGTGGGTGCCGGCTCTGCCGGCAGCGTGCTGGCCAATCGACTGTCGGCAGATCCGCAGAACCGTGTCCTGCTGCTGGAGGCCGGGGGTGCCGATATATCGCCTTATATTCATGTGCCGGCTGCCATCATCCGCGCGATTGGCAACAAGAAGCTGGACTGGTGTTACCTGGCCGATCCGGATGCCAGCCGCCTGGGCAAAAGCGACCTGTGGCCGGCCGGCAAGACGCTCGGTGGGAGCAGCTCCATCAACGGCATGATGTTCGTGCGTGGCCAACGAAGCGATTTCGATCACTGGGCGGAGAACGGCTGCGAAGGCTGGGCCTACCGGGACGTCCTGCCGTACTTCAAGCGCGCCGAATCCACCGCGCTCGGCGATGACGGCTACCGCGGCCGGGACGGGCCGCTAAGTATTAATTTCCTGCGTTCTACCCACCCGCTGGCGGAAATTTTCGTCGACGCAGCTGTTGAACGGGGTATCCCGTTCAACAGCGACTACAACGGCCCGGATCAATTCGGCGTCGCCTATTCGCAGGTGACGCAGAGCCGGGGTTGGCGAATGAGTGCGTCGCGCGCCTATCTCTGGCCGGCCTGGACACGGCGCAACCTGAAGATCGAAACCCATGCGACTTGTGAACGTCTGATCGTGGAGGGTGACCGGATCACCGGTGTGCGGTATCGCAGGAACGGAAAACCGCAGCAAGCCACCGCTCGCGAATCGGTGGTACTCAGCGCGGGCGTCATCGCCTCGCCGAAACTGCTGATGCTGTCGGGTATTGGACCCGCGGCGGACCTCGAGGGCCACGATATTCTCGTCCTGCTGGACAGTCCGGACGTCGGCGCCAACCTTGCCGATCATCCCGAGGGCATGGTGGGTATCGACGTCAACGTGTCCACCTACAACACTGAAATCAACAGCTGGAAGATCGCGGTCCACGCTCTCAACTGGCTGATTTTCGGGCGGGGTCCGGCCACCAGCCCTTATCCGCATGCTGTGGCGTTCCTGAAGTCAGACGACGCGCTGGCCCAGCCGGACATCCAGGTGCAGCTCGGCCCCTATGCCTTCAGTTTTTCCGAGGAAGGCGTGATTCCCTACGATCGACCCGCAATCTCGGCGTCGGTGAATATTTCCTATCCGAGAAATCGAGGCCGCGTTCGCCTGCGCTCCAACGACCCTGGCGCGCCGCCGGTAATCGAACACCAGTTGCTCGATGATGAGCGAGATGTGCGCGTGCTGGCAGCCGCCTGCCAGCGCGTTCGGGAAATTTTTCAGGCCCCCGCTTTTGATCCCTACCGGGTTGCGGAAAACCTGCCGGGTCCGGCCGTGCAAACAGAGCAACAATGGGCGGACTACCTGCGCAGGACTGCTTTCCTCGGCTACCATGGCGTTTCGACCTGCCGCATGGGCGCCGATCAGACTGCTGTGGTGGACCCCCGGCTCAGGCTGCGCGGGCTTCAGGGCCTGCGTGTCGTCGACGCGTCGGTGATACCGCAATTGATTAGCGGCAACACCCACGCAACGGTTGTGATGCTCGCAGAGCGGGCAGCCGATCTTATTCTTGGCCGCTCAGGGCCGCCAGTTGAAATGTAGAGAAGGAGTCAAGCATGAAGAGCGACCGACATGAATTTCGTCCGAGCCGCCGTGGGGTCTTGGTGGGAGCCGCTGCCGGTATTGCGGCCGCAGGGATACCGGCGACCAGCCGGGCCGCAACGCCGATGCGATTGAATGATCCGGAATGGAACCGGGATGCTTTCGCCCGGCTGCAGGGAAATCTGGACTTTGGCAAGGTCAAGTATGGCTGGTATGGCGGCACCGTTTGTGGCGTGCGTGAAGGCGAAGCCGTGCGCCCGCTAATGGGGTTCGAGGGATTTTCCGCCACGCGATTGGTGGATAACGGCGACGGCTCGTACCAGAAACTGTTGCGGGAAGTGGTGTTCTACAGTGACCTGCAGACGGGGGAGATTCTGGAGACCTTCCTGAATCCTTATACGAACGAGGCAGTGCGCGTAGTCCCCGTCGCCAACGATCCCTTCAACATCGTGATCGAAAAATACTACCCGAAAGGGCCGAGCTATGGTGGCCTCAGGGAGCAAGAGGAAGAACGCAGGCCGATGATCCTGCCCTGGAAAATCACGAAGCCTGACACCGTGACTCTGGCCACGGACATTCACCTTTTTTATCCGTCGGCGTTGCAACCGGAGGAGTGGCCGCGGGAGTCATCCGGCAAGTTCGTACAGGTCTCGGAGATGTTTCGCTACATCATTGCTAAGAAAGACCTGGAAGACGACAGCAAGACATCGGTGGAATACAGCGGGGCCTGGTCGAGAATCACGCCGTGGCTGCCATGGATGCTGATGGGCCAGGAGCCGGGTCACGCGTTCTACATGGGCACGATGGGCGCCTATGACAACCTCGACATGTTGTCGGATAACGCCCGGCTATTCGCAGAGAAAAACTATCCGAAGTATTTCGACGCACCAGAAAAGTGGGAAGAGCCGAGCCTGTCCAGTCTCGAGGACTACGCGAGAACCCAGAAGCCGGCGCCGGTCAAGTAGAAGCGCCGTCGTATGGAGTACGACTACATTCCGTTGCCGGAAAGGCCACCGTTGCGGTGGCCGGACGGCAAGCGCGTGGCGCTGCTCATCACGCTCAATCTCGAGACCTGGGACCTGGTGAAGGACACGGATCTGCCTTACTACGCGGGCGGTCCGGCGATACTGCCGGACATCCTGCCCGGCAATGTGCCCGACTTTCCGAACTACAGCTGGCGAGAGTACGGTCAGCGCGTAGGCATCTGGCGCCTGTTCGACTGCCTGGACGCGCTCGGCGTGACGCCGGGCTGCACTGTGAATGCCGCAACCTGCCTTCACCGCCGCGCGATGGTGGACGCGGCCCTGCAACGGGGCTGCGAAATCCTGGCGCACAACTACGAGCAGGGAGAGCTGCTGACGGCCTTTGCCGGAGATCCGGCCCGGGAGCGCGAGGTCATTCACAAGACGCTGACGGTTTATGAGCAGACCGTCGGCAGAAAGGCGCGCGGTTGGCTGTCCTCGTCTTTGCGCGGCACGCTGGAGACGGCGGAAATCCTGGCCGAATACGGCTGCAGCTTCTATTGCGATCTGATGAATGACGATCAGCCTTACATGCTGCGCACCCGGCAGGGGTCACTGGTGTCCGTCCCCTATTCAAATGAGATCAATGACTTCACGCTCGTGGTGCGTCGGGGGCATACCACGGACGAGGTTCGCGACATCCTGGTGGAAGAGCTCCAGGTACTACACGAGGAAGGCGAACACACCGGCCGGATCATGAACGTGGGCCTGCATCCGCACGTGTCCGGGCGCGCCTACCGCATCCGTGCCCTGCGGGAATTTGTCGAGTTTGCACAGACACTCGAGGGCGTCTGGTGGACGACTCGTGAAGCCATCGCCGATCATTATCGCGCCCAGTGCCGGGGGAAAATATGAAACTGCACATGGCCCGGACTGATGCTGCCAGCGCAGCCGCCCGGGCGTTCCTGCACCAGTCCGACAAACGGCTGCTCATCGACGGGGAGTGGGTCGAGCCCGTCGACGGCGAGCGCATGATGACCATTGATCCGGCCACCGGCACGGAGCTGGGAAGCATTGCGATCGCCGGCCAGGCCGACGTGGATGCGGCCGTCGCATCGGCCCGCGCGGCGTTGCAGGCGAATTCGTGGTCGGGGCTAACACCGGCGCAGCGCGGGGCGCTCCTGTGGCGCCTGGCCGACCTGATGGAACAGCGGCTCGAGGAGCTGGCGGAACTCGAAACCCTCGACCAGGGCAAGCCCCTGGGAGTGGGTTTCTACGCAGAGATTCCGGGCGCTGTCGGCCAGTTTCGGTACTTCGCGGGCCAGGCCACCAAGATCCAGGGCGACACCATTCCGACGTCCATCGACTATCAACCGCCCGGCAAGCGCGTATTCGCCTACACCCTGCCACAGCCCGTTGGCGTCGTTGCGGCCATCGTGCCGTGGAATTCACCGCTGGTACTCACGGCGATGAAACTCGCACCGGCACTGGCGGCAGGCTGCACGGTGGTCCTCAAGCCCGCGGAGGAAACGTCATTGACTGCCGTTCGCCTGGGTGAGCTATTCAACGAGGCAGGTTTTCCGCCGGGGGTCCTGAATATCCTCACGGGGCCGGGCGAAGCGACGGGCGCCTTGCTGGCGCAACACCCGCAGGTCGACAAGGTCGCTTTTACGGGTTCGACGGCGACAGGCCGGGCGATCCTGGATGCGGCCAAGGGCAACCTGAAGCGGGTATCGCTCGAACTGGGCGGCAAATCGCCGGTGCTCGTGATGCCGGACGCCGATCTCGAGCTGGTGGTCCCGGGCGTTGCGCAGGGCATATTCTTCAATGCCGGGCAGGTCTGCGTGGCCGGTTCGCGACTGTATTGCCACCGTGACGTCTACGACGAAGTGCTGGCGGGGGTCTGCGCGCATGCAGCAGCGCTGCGCCTCGGGCACGGACTGGACCCCGAGACCGAGCTCGGCCCCGTCGTCAGCAGGCAGCAGGCGGACAAGGTGGTGGGCTATATCGAATCGGCGCGACAGGATGGCGCACGCGTGATGACGGGCGGCGAACAACTGGGCCAATGCCATACTTTCGTCACGCCGACAGTCATAGCGGACGTAGGACCCTCGATGGCAGCCGTCCGCGAGGAGATTTTCGGACCGGTCCTCGTCGCCGCCTCATTTTCGGACACGGATGAAGCGATACAACTGGCCAACGACAGCGATTACGGACTCGCCGCATCCGTCTGGACCGAGAATCTCGGCACGGCCCATCGCCTGGCCGAGCAGCTTGAAGCGGGCACGGTCTGGATCAATGGCCATGCGCTATACGACGCCAGCCTGCCCATCGGTGGCCTCAAGCAGTCGGGATGGGGCCGTGATAGTGGACGACAGGCGATCAGCAACTACCAGGAGATTAAAAGCGTCTGCGCGGTGGTCTGAAGTGAGCACATTCGCTCCGCAAAAATCGCCGGGTCGCACAGACAGCCCTGGGCGTGGGGCGACCATCAAAGCTTGAAAGACAGCGGCACATCGAAATCTTCCCAGCGGGGCCTGAGTAAATCCGGGTATTCGCGCCGGGCGCGGTCCAGGTAATCATTCGGCAGTTCTTCGACAGAGTTGATCTTTTTGCCGTCGAACATTGCCATCAGGTGCCCCGGACGATCGCCCATGCCGAGCCAGGCAGGGTATTCATAGAGATAACAACCCGCGAAATGTGCGGGCAGCGAGCGGATCGAGCTGTTGGTGAATTCATCCAGAGGGCACCAGGCGCAGGAGTTCTCCTGGTGGGTCACGGGCTTCTCGGCGGGTGCGCCCCGGACGCTGTCCATTTTCACCAGGTTGTCCTCGAGTCTGAACATCCTGTACCGGACCTGGTAAGTCCCATCGCTATTCACATTCCGAAACCCGATCGGGTTGTGGACTGTTCCAGGGTCTGACGTGAGGACGGTGGGTGGTATTGAAATGGTTTCGCCGGTGACGGGGTTCACGACGGTGTCCGTGAACTCCCCGGTTTCAAGGTCCCTTGGAAAGGAAAGGTTGTGTGCATGAATCCGGAAGTTGTTATCACCCAGGTGCCGCAAATAGCTGAACTCCATCCCTACGTAACGCACCAGCGGGAATGGCACCCTGGTCACGGGCACCATGAATACGATGAAGTGATACCAGGTAATG
>CAMYJV010000048.1 GCA_947258805.1 uncultured Gammaproteobacteria bacterium
CCAACGCGCAATGCCTGCCGCCACCTGCGGATTAATCATGTACCCGTAACACTTGTGAACATTCAGCCCGTGCGGCCCCCGAAAATAATTGTGCAGGTCCACCTCGTCGACAATCTCCTCCAGCAGGCCCAGCTTCAGCATATCCCGGTAGTCTTTCGCCAGCCGTTGCTGCAACGGGATCAGGTCGCCCACCGCGGCCAGGTTATGCCAACGGCGGATATTGTCCGGATAACGTTCAGCGCCGGGAGCATGACGCCCCAGCAAGCGATGACGCATGAAATTCAGTCCCAGCGGGCTCGCCAGGGTCATGAAAGTATCCACGCGCAGCGGGCTGTGCTGCTGTCGGCTCAGTTCCCAGAGCACGTCGAAGGCAATCACCGAACCCATGCTGTGTGCAATGACGAGAACTCGCCGACCTTCACCCCACGCGTCCCGCATTGCGCCTCGCACGAATTCCCGCACGCGCGATGCGATCCCGCCTTCGTTGCGCAGGTAAATAAGACTGTCGTGCATGGCTTCCTTGACGCCCGGATTTAGAATCCAGTCGATCAGGAACGGAAATGCATCGGTCAGCAGATAACCTAAGCGCTGCACCGATTTATGCCAATGGCGGGCCTCCTCCAGGTCCCGCGCTTCCGGGCCGGGCAGGCTCAACAGGCGTTCCAGGCCGGGCTCATCTGGCCGCGGATCGCTCGGCGCCGGGTAAAACAGGTGCGGCCACGGCGCAATGTGGAGGCAGTCCGGATCGGCAGCCAGTTCAGCCGCTACATCCGGACTTGCCCGCCTGAGACCTTCGTGCAGGCAGCGCCACAGGTTTTCCCGATGCACGGAGGCCGGCGGCTTCGGCTTGATGCCGGGTATATAGAGAATGGTTCTTTCGCCGCTGTTCACGGGCCGACCCCAGGGTAAAGCATTAACGCGACTTGAGGTGCCATGGACAGCACGTTAGGTTTAGTGACTGCGTAATTCAAGAAGGGCGCGCGCGAGAGCCCCGGGCAGAGGTCAGCCAATGAAATATCTGCATACGATGGTACGGGTTACAGACCTTGAGGAATCTATCGACTTCTACTGCAACAAACTCGGGCTGCGTGAACTGAGACGTTGGGACGACGAAGGCGGCCGATACACCCTGGTGTTTCTTGCCGCTCCCGGTGACGAATCGGCGTGCATAGAACTGACCCACAACTGGGATCCGGAAGGATATGGCGAAGGGCGAAATTTTGGGCATGTCGCCTACCAGGTGGAAGACATCTACGCCACCTGCAAGCGGCTCATGGACCATGGCGTCACGATCAATCGGCCGCCGCGCGATGGACGGATGGCCTTCGTCCGTTCACCGGACAATATTTCTGTTGAACTGTTGCAGGCCGGATCGGCGCTGGATCCGGCCGAGCCGTGGGCGTCGATGCCCAATACCGGGCATTGGTAACTATTAATCAGGCACTGAGCCGGTTCTGAACGCGGAAGCGCCCGGTCTGCACCGTCGCGTTCGGGGAATCGCGCACGACCGTGCGGTTGCGGCCTTCTTCCTTCGCCTGGTACAGGGCTTCGTCAGCCATCTGAAGAGCACCCTCCATGCTGCGATCCGTGTCCGGCATCACAGTCGCGACACCGATGCTGGCAGTCAGATAAGGCCCGGTTGCAGAGCGCTGGTGCGGTATCTTCAGCGCCATGACCGACTCACGCAAAGTTTCCGGTAACTTGCGCCCGTATTCCGTGTCGGGACCGTAGAGCACCAGGGCGAATTCCTCGCCGCCGAAACGGGCCACAAAGTCCAGCGGCCGGTTCGCGGCCTGGCTGATCACCGCGGCCACGCGCTTCAGGGCATCGTCACCCGCCTGGTGTCCGTATAGATCGTTATAGGCCTTGAAGTTGTCGATATCGATCAGCATCAGGGTGAGCTGGTTGTGCTCGCGCCGGGACTGGCGCCAAAGGCGGTGCAGGTGCTGATCGTAGCTGCGCCGGTTGTACAGGCCCGTGAGGCCGTCGCGCTCAGCGAGTTCGCTGAGCACCTTGGATTCGAGAAATGATAGTCGCAGCGCGTGCTCGAGCTGATAGCAACACACGGCGCCGATCAGATTGACGAAGCCCAGCGCGGTGGTGGCGAAAAACCGCTCCGTGGGGTCGATGTCCCAGTGGAACATACCCCAGGTATACGTGGCCGAAATGAGAACGGTAGTGACCGCCGCTTGCCGGAACGGCAACCCACAAGTGACCCAGACGATGAAAATCCACGCGATCGTCGACGCGAAATAGAAAGACATGCCCTGCAACGAAGCCCGCGTGACGATGGAATTGATCATCAGCCCGAGCAGCAGAAGGGTACCCGCCAGCAGGTAGAAGTAGAGCTGGTGACGGCCCGGGAGCATGGATACGTACAGCGTGGCGACCAGCGTGGGCACGACCACCAGCACCTCGAAGGCGATCATGAAACCAATCGCTTCGGGTTGCGCGAGCCGGGCGCCTATCAACACGAGCACGGTGGCCAGCGCGAGAGCCACCAGCAAGCGAGCGCGACCCGCCGTCTCACGTGCGTAAGTGTGAAGGAATTCTTCCTCGACAAACGGCGTGAACCTGAGCCAGTTAAAACCCTGCTGGCGCTGTTCGCTGAAAGGCGAGTTGAACTGTTTGCCGCTGACCATGCCCACCCGAGTCCCCTGCGCAGCCGGAACCGCCCAACGCGGTGGCAGAGACTGTCGAACATAGGCCGGGCCGCCGCGATGCGGCTGCGTCAGCTTTCACAGTTTTGACGAAATAACGAAGAATTGACCGTATATGGTCGAAAATGCCCAAACGGCGTCAGGCCGGGCTCGTGGCCTCCCAGTCCAGCAACGCTGCCTTCCGCTGCGGGCCCCAGCGGTAACCGCCGGCCCCGCCGGCCGCCGGCAATATCCGATGGCACGGCACCACCACGGCAATGGGGTTACTGGCTACCGCCCGGCCAACGGCGCGCGCGGCGCCCGGTCGACCGATTGCCGTCGCCAGCTCCCCGTAGGAGCAGGTCGCGCCGCGCGGAATCCTGCGCAGCGCCTGCCACACCTGCTGCTGAAACGGCGTTCCGCCCGCGTCAACGGGCAGCTCTGCCGCGTGGCTGGCACCAAAGACCTGCGCTGCCAGCTTTGACATCGGCACGCGATGCAGCTCAGCATCCCTTTGCGCCGCCCGCAGACGGGCTACCGCAGCCTCCCGATCATTGTCCGTGAACTCGATACGGCACAGGCCGTGGGGAGTCCGCGCGAACAGACACTCACCAAAGCGCGTGGCGCAAAAGTCATACTCGACAATCGTGGTTTTCGCGAACATGCTGCTCTCCAGCCCGCTGTGAACGTAGCAGCGATCATCCGCCTGCCAAGCGTCGCCTGCAAGTCATTACGCAGCGCGCGTTGGCTGCGCTATTCTCGCGCCCTTCTGGTGCCTTCCCGAATGCGTAACTCATGAACCACGGTTCCTCGCCCGTCTGGCTGCGCCTGCCTGCCGAAGTGTCGTCCGTACTCGTCACCGTGGGCCTCGCTGTGCTGGTGGGACGGGCACAACTGCCGGCACCGCCGGCGGGCAGCGACAACGCGTTGCGGCCGCCGGCCTTCGAGCCTTGCGGCAACGGCGGTTACCTGCGGGGGCAACTGCACGGCGACATGCAACAGGCCATAGACTGGGCCGGGGACGGCATGCGCTGCGACGGCATGCTGCGCCCGGACGACTCGGGACTGCGGCTGATATTCGCGCCGGCTGAAGATGCGGACGGACCGTTGCTGGTGATCGGCCTGGACGGTCAGCCGGACACTGCCGCAGGCCGCGAGCTGGTGGCTAACGTCACGATCGTGGACGAGGGTAACGGCCGCTTTTTCAATTCAGGTCCCGGCGAGCGTTGCTGGGCTCAGGCATCGCAGCTGGAACCCGAGGCGGGGGGTTACAGGGTGGCCGGCCGGCTGTACTGCGCGGGGGCCCTGGCCGAGGTCAACGGCCCCGGCAGCGTCACGCCCGGCGAATTCGAGTTCGCGGGGCGCATTCCGGCCAACGACGAATGACGCAGGCCTGTGGGTGGTCATGGCTGCTGGCCGCTGTCTTGCTGCCGGCAAGCGTGGCCCTGGCGCTGCAGCCCGCGGAGCGGGTCGCCGACTTTCCGGCCGGCACGGTGGTGCTCGAAACTTCCAGCGACCGCTGCGTGCGCATCAACGTGCGCTTTGCCGACACGCCGACGCACCAATCCCAGGGCCTGATGTTCATCGAACAAATGGATGAGTTCGAGGGCATGTATTTCCGCTACTCACCCGCGAGCGAGATCAACATGTGGATGAAGAACACCTATATCTCGCTGGACATGGTTTTCATTCGTGCCGACCAGCGCATCGCGCGAATTGCGTTCAACACGCAACCGTTCTCAGAGGCGAGAATCAGCAGCGGTGGGCCGGTAACCGGCGTGCTCGAACTGAACGGCGGCTTCGCCAGCCGGTGGCGGTTGCGGGCCGGCAACCGCTTGTTGCTCGTCGACTGACCCGCGTCGGGCTCAGCCGCTCGCCGCGGTCGCCTGGCAGGCGACTTCGTAGCGCAGGTCGTAGCGCCCCGCGTTCATTTCCTCAAAGCGGAACGCACGACGATTGACGATCTCGAAGCCGTTCGGGCACAGGCTCTTCAAGTCCAGCCAGGTCTGCAGCCACTCCATGCGCTTTTCCTCGGCCACCGGGTTGGCATCCGGGTAGGTCGGCGAGAGCTTGACGTCGAAGTACACCACGTCATCCCGGTCGTACGGCACGGTCAAGCGACTCTCGTTGTGCCGCTCGAAATCCGGCGACTTGTGGATGTCTGCACAACTGGCAACTGCCAGTGCCAGCACTGGGAAAAGACTTCGCCCTGCAATCATGATCGACCTCCCTACCCGACTGATTCGCGAGCCCGACGGTCGCGCCGCCCGAAGCGGCCGGCCCACCACCACGCTGCAAGCGTACCTGCGAAGACCGCCAGAAGCATCAATGTGGCCAGGGCGTTGATCTTCGGGCTGACCCCCAGCCGCACGCTGGAGAACACCACGATGGGCAGCGTCGATGCGCCGGGCCCGGTGACAAAGCTGGTGATGACCAGGTCGTCCAGTGACAGCGTGAAGGCCAGCAGCCAGGCCGAGACCAGGGCGGGTGCGATGGCCGGCAGCGTAATGGCAAAGAAGACCCGCGCCGGCGTTGCGCCGAGGTCCATCGCGGCTTCTTCGACGGCCGTGTCGAGCTCGCCAAGCCGCGCGGTAATGACCACCGTGGCGTAGGCCGTGCAGAAGGTCACGTGGGCAATCCAGATGGTCAGCGTGCCGCGCTGCGCCGGCCAGCCGAACCACTGGCCCAGGGCCACGAACAGCAGCAACAGCGACAGCCCGGTGATGACTTCGGGCATCACCAGCGGCGCGGCAATCATTGCGCCGAAGGCCCTGCGGCCGCGGAACGCGCCGAAACGCGCAAGGGTCAGCCCGGCGAGGGTCCCCAGCGCCGTCGCGGCCGTGGCGGCCAGCACCGCGATCTTCAGGCTCAGCCAGATCGCCGCGATGATCTGCCGGTCGCGCAGCAACTCTCCATACCACTTGGTGGAGAAGCCCGCCCAGACCGTGACCAGTCGTGACTCGTTGAACGAGTAGATCACCAATACCAGCATCGGCAGATACAGGAACGCGAGACCCGCAACCAGCGGCAGGCGGGGCAGCCAGCGCCGCATCACCGGTCGGCCCCCGGCTGACCGCGCACCGCCGTGACGGCGACGGCGCCCGTACCCGGGGCCTGGGCCCGGTGGTAGAGCGCAATGGGCGCCAGCAGCAGGGCGAGCAGCACGACGGCAACCGCCGAAGCCAGCGGCCAGTCACGGTTGTTGAAGAACTCCTGCCACAGGACCTTACCAATCATCAGCGTATCTGCACCGCCCAGGAGTTCCGGAATTACAAACTCGCCGGTGGCCGGTATAAAAACCAGCAGGCAGCCGGCCAGGATACCCGCGCGCGATAGCGGCAGCGTGATCTGCCAGAAGCACTGCACGGGTTTCGCGCCCAGGTCAGCGGCGGCTTCAAGGAGTCGCTGGTCGAGTTTCACGAGCGTCGCGTACAGCGGCAGCACCATGAAGGGCAGGTAGGTGTAGACGATGCCGATATAGACCGCGAGATTGGTACGCAGCAGCGTCAGCGGCGCATCCACCAGCCCGAGGCCGAGCAGCAGCTGGTTCACGTAACCGTTGGCCCCGAGAATGCCCAGCCACGCATACACCCGGATCAGGAAAGACGTCCACGACGGCAGGACGATCAGCAGCAGCAGAAAATTACGCTGGCGCGCCTCGGCGCGGGCGACGCTCCACGCCAGCGGGTAGCCGATCAACAGGCACAGCAGCGTGGATATGCCGGCAATTTTCAGTGAGTTCAGGAACGCCAGCGCGTAGAGCTGATCCGTATAGAGAAAGCGGTAATTGTCCAGGGTTGCACGCAGATCGAGCCCGTCGACGGTGCGCGCGAGAAGTTCCGTATACGGCGGTACTGCAATCAGCGCATCGGCCAGGCTGATTTTCAGCACGATGGCGAAGGGCAGCAGAAAGAACAGCGCGAGCCAGAGGATCGGCACGGCGCCGATGAACCGCCGCGCGGTCAGGGTGAAGCGATTGCCCGGCGCAGCCATCAGTCCGGCAACAGCACGCCGTCGCGGATGCGCCAGCCCACGTAGACCTGCTGGCCGAGGACTGGCGACAGGCCGTCCGCTGAGTGCGGGGTCATCGCCGTTACCAGTCGACCGGCCGGCAGGCGCAGGTGATAGCGAACCCGGCTGCCCAGAAAGGCGAGGTCTTCGACCACGGCCGGGCTGGCGACGTGCTCGTCGTCCATCGGTGCCTGGCTCAACAACAGTTTTTCCGGCCGCACAGCAAGGCTGGCCGGGGCACCCGCCTGTGTGTTCCCGTCAGCAAGAACCTTTAGCGGCTGCTCGAAATCCTGCGCAACAAATGCGAGTAACCCGTCGCTGCCCGGAGCCGTTTCACCCTCAAACAAATTGACATCACCCAGGAATTCCGCCGAAAAGCGACAGTTCGGCGCCTCATAGACTTCCTCGGGCGTCCCGGTCTGAACAATGTGTCCGTCGCGCATCAGGGCGAGCCGGTCCGCCATGGCCATGGCCTCCTCCTGATCGTGCGTCACGAGTACGCAGGTGACGCGGACCTGGCGAATGATCTCTGCCAGTTCGAACTGCATCTCGGCCCGGAGCTTCCGGTCCAGCGCCGCCATCGGCTCATCCAGCAACAGCAGCTTTGGCTCTTTCGCCAGGCTACGTGCCAAGGCCACGCGCTGCTGCTGGCCGCCGGAGAGCTGATCCGGCTTGCGGTCTTCATAACCCTGCATCTTCACCAGCGCGATCAAGCGCTGGCTGCGCGCATCGATCTCGCGCGTCGACAATTTGTCCTGCTTCAAGCCGAAGGCAATGTTCTGGGCGACGCTCATGTGCGGGAACAGTGCGTAGGACTGGAACATCGTATTCACCGGGCGGCGATACGGTGGCAGGCCCGCCATGCTTTGGCCTTCGATCATCACCGTACCCGCATCAGGCTCGTCGAGACCCGCCATGAGCCGAAGGAGCGTGGACTTGCCGCAACCCGACGGGCCGAGCACCGCGAAAATTTCGCCACGCCGAATGCCGAGACTGACGCCGCTGACGGCTGCCACCGACCCGAAGCGTCGGTGCAGATTGCGGAGCTCGACAAACGCCGGCCCGGCAGTCACCGGCCCGTCTTGATCGTCGTCCATACACGGTTCATCACGCGATCGACCTTCGGCGGCGTGACCTTGTCGGAGTACAAGCGGGCCCGCACCTCAGCCGGAGGATAGATCGCCGGATCGCTGCTGATGGCCGCGGGCAGGAGTGCCGTGGCCGCCGCATTCGCATTCGCGTATTTCACGGTCTCGGTCACTTCGGCGATGACCTCCGGGCGCAACAGAAAATCGATGAAGCGATGGGCATTATCCACGTTCCGCGCGCCAGCCGGGATGGCCAGCATGTCAAACCACATCAGCGCGCCTTCCCGGGGAATCACGTATTCGATGTCAATGCCGTTGGCCGCCTCCAGGGCACGGTCCCGCGCCTGCAGGATGTCGCCGGACCACCCGAAAGCCACGCAAACGTCACCATTGGCGAGGTCGTTGATGTATTGCGAAGAGTGAAAGTAGCGAATGTAGGGCCGGATCCCTTCCAGCAACCTTCGCGCCTGCTGCTGATACTGCTCCGGCACCTCACTGTTCGGATCGAGCCCCACGTAGTTCAGCACGGCAGAAAACAGTTCCGACGGCGCATCCAGGAATGCAATGCCGCAGTCCGCGAGCCGCGACGCGTATTGCGGCTGGAACAACAGGTCGAGGCTGTCCAACGGCGCATCGTCACCCAGCGCCGCGCGCACCTGATCGACGTTGTAGCCGATACCGGTGGTCCCCCACAGATAGGGCACGCCATAGCGATTGCCCGGATCGAAACTGGCGATCAACTCCATCAGCCCGGCGTCCAGGTAACGATGATTGGGCAGGCTCTGCAGGTCCAGGGGCTGGAACACGCCCGCGATTATTTGCCGGCCCATGAAATCCGATGTCGGCACCACGATGTCGTAGCCGGACGCACCTGACAGGAGTTTCGCCTCCAGCACTTCGTTGCTGTCGAACACGTCGTAAATGACCCGAATGCCGGTCTCCCGTTCGAAGCGTGCGACCGTGTCCGGCGCGATGTAGTCGCTCCAGTTGTAAACCCGCAGTTCCGGCCCCGCCGCCTCGTCGGTGCAGGCCAGCGGCAGCAGCGCGAGGGCGGCAAAGATGAAGCGGCGGCCCATCAGAAACGATCCCGCAGCGCGTACCACAGCATGCCCGCCACCAGCCCCGGCCAGCGCAGCAGGGTGCCGCCCGGGAACGGTCGTGTCGGCAGGCTCGCGAAACGCTCGAAACCGGCGGTATCGCCGGCAATGGCCCCGGCAATAAGCTTGCCGGCCAGCGTAGCCGTGGGCACGCCGTGGCCGGAAAAGCCCTGGGCAAACAGCAGGTTCGGCGCCAGCCGGCCCACGTGGGGCAAGCGACTCAGGGTCACGGCCAGGGAACCGCCCCAGGCGTAGTCCACCGGCGTGCTTGCGAGCTGCGGGAAAATGCGCAGCATGTAGGGCCGCACGAAGGCCGCGATATCACGCGGAAAATGCCGGCGATAGGTTTCACCACCGCCAAACAGCAGCCGGCCGTCGGCCGAGAGCCGGAAGTAGTTCACAACGAAGCGGGTATCGTGCACGCACACCCCATCGCGAATCAGCGTGCGCGGCTCTGCCAGCGGCGCGGTGGCAATCACGTAGTTATTAATGGGCATGATGCGCCCGGCCAGCCGCGGCTCGAGTTTGTCTAGATAAGCGTTGCAGGCCACCACCACGTGCCTCGCGGTGACGGTGCCACGGGGTGTGCGCACCACGGCGGGCGCAGCGCGGCTGTAGCCCAGCACAGGCGTCTCTTCGTGCAGACGCACGCCGGCCTCCCGGCAAGCCCGCGCGAGGCCCAGCGCATAGTTCAAAGGGTGCAGGTGCATGGCACCCGCGTCGAGCACACCGCCGTGAAAATTGTCCGAGGCCAGCATCTCGCGCAACTCGCCGGGCGGCACGTAGCGCATGGCATCGTAGCCGTAGACGCGCGCGAGCCGTTCGGCTCGCTTGGCCAGTTCCACTGCTGCGGCCGGTTTGTGGGCCACGACCAGCATGCCGTTCGAAAGATCGCAGTCGATCTGGTGACGCGTCACCAGTTCCCGCGCCAGCGCCTTTGCATCCTGCGACAGGGCCCAGAGCGCCCGGGCGCTATCCAGGCCGAAGCTCCGCTCAAGCTCTGCCTCGTCCCTGCGCTGACCGCTGCTGATCTGACCGCCGTTGCGACCGGACGCGCCCCAGGCCACGCGGCGCGCCTCCAGCAGCACCACGTCGAAACCCCGTTCTTTCAAATGCAAGGCCGTGGAAAGGCCGGTGAAGCCCGCGCCGATCACGCAGACGTCAGCCTTTGTACTGCCGTCCAGCGAAGTTGGGGCGACCAGTTCGTTAGCGGTGGCCGCGTAGTAGCTGTCGGGATAACCGCACGCGGCAGCGGAATCCTGCATGTCAGACGCTCAGAAGCAGATGCTCCCGCTCCCAGGGACTGATGACTTCGAAAAAGCGCTCGAACTCCATGTGCTTGATGGCGGCATACACGTCGACAAAATCATCGCCCAGCACGCGACGTGCCGCTGCGCTGTTTTCCAGTCGCGCCAGGGCCACGTCCAGGTTGCGCGGCAGTTCCAGCGGCCGCTTGTAGGCGTTGCCGGTTTCCGGTTCCCCGGGCTCCAGCTTTTCCATCAGGCCGAGGTAACCGGCCGCCAGGGACGCAGCTGCGGCCAGGTAAGGATTCGCATCTGCGCCGGCCAGCCGATTTTCTACCCGGCGGCTCATGGGTGCCGACTCCGGTACGCGAAATCCGACAGTGCGATTGTCGTAGGCCCACTGCAAATTGATGGGCGCCGCCATGTAACGCGCGATGCGGCGATAGGAATTCACGTAGGGCGCACACAGCAGATGCAGGTCCGGCATGTAGTGCTGCAATCCACCTATGAAATGGCGAAAGGCCGGCGTTTCCCTGCCGTCCTCCGCCGAGAACAGGTTCGTGCCGCGACCGTCTTCCGTGACGCTGATGTGCCAGTGCATCGAACTGCCCGGCTCTGTTTCCATGGGCTTGGCCATGAAAGTGGCGTAGACCTCGTGGCGCATGGCCACTTCACGCACGATACGTTTGAACATGAATACCTGGTCGGACAGGGCCAGCGGGTCGCCGTGCAGAAAGTTGATCTCCAGCTGCGCGGCACCGGACTCGTGCACCAGGTTGTCCACCCCCAGCTCCTGCGCGTCACAGAAGTCGTAAATCTCGTCGATCAGCGGCTCGAATTCGTCGATAGCATCCATGCTGAACGGACTGCGCACCGACTCCTGTCGCCCCGACCGCCCCACCGGCGGCTCCAGCGGATAGTCCGGGTCCGTGTTCCGTTTCACCAGGTAGAACTCCACCTCGGGCGCCGCAAAGGGGCGCCAGCCCTGCTCTGCATATAACCCCAGTACGCGCCGCAACAGTTGCCTCGGCGCCAGTTCCACCGGGCTGCCATCCGGGAAGAAACAGTCGTGGATCACGCAGGCCGAGGGTTCCCTGGCCCAGGGCACGACTCGCAGCGTGTCCAGGTCCGGCACCGCGTTCAGGTCGCGGTCGATGCTGCCGACGATCTTTTCTTCCGCGTAGTCGCCGGTCACCGTCTGAATGAATACTGACGACGGCAGCTTCATGCCGCCCTGAGCAGCAAAGCTGCGCGCCGGCATGAACTTGCCGCGGGCGACGCCGGCCATGTCGGGGACCAGGGCTTCCACTTCGTCGATCTTGTGGGTCTCAAGCCACCGTTTGAGAGGGTTGTCTGCACTCATTGCCGATACCTGTGACAGGCCTCGCCAAAGGCCCGGAATATCGCCGTGTAGAACGCATTGTCCATGACATTCCATTCCGGATGCCATTGCACAGCGAGCGTAAAGCCCGGCGCGTCCCGAACCGTGAAAGCTTCTACCAGGCCGTCCGGCGCGGTGGCCTCCAGCTCCAGGCCTTCTGCCAGGCGGTCGACGCCCTGACGGTGCACGGAGTTCACGACGGCCGACGGGGTGCCGGCCAGCGTCTCCAGCAGGCCACCTGGCCTGAACCGCACCTCGTGGGCAGGCTCGTACTGCACCTCGAGGGGGTCATCCGAGTTTTCGTGGTGCGTTGCGAAACCGGGCGCCTCGTGCACGGCGGGGTGCAGGCTGCCACCGAGGGCCACGTTGATCTCCTGGAATCCCCGGCAGATACCGAACAGCGGCAATCCGGACCGGATCGCCGCCGGTATCAGGGTCAGCGCGGCCGCGTCACGGGGCGGATCGTGCAGCGCGTCCGGCGCGCTCGGCGGCCCCTGGTAATGCACGGGGTCCAAATCGGACGGGCTGCCCGTCAACAGCAGGCCGTCCAGCCGGTCCAGGCACGCGCTCGCCTCGAAGCCCTCCGGGAACACCGGTAGCGTCACCGGGCAGCCGCCCGCGGCGACGGCCACGGCGCGCAGGTATTTTTCGCCTGCCATATGGAATTGATGCGCACCGTACAGGCGCCGGTCCGCGATGACACCGATAAGAGGCTTGCCTTGCATGGGTATACGGTGCCAGACGGTGGCCGGCCAGACTAGGCCTGCCAGTGGCTAACAATTCCGCGGCAGGAACGGGGCGGCGGGCGACCTCAGCTTCCCGGACGGCTGAGCTCAGCTTGCGGCGCGAAGCCTCGCCCGCCCATGGATCGGAGATCGTCGCCGATGCCCACGAGGGATGGTACGAACAGCAGCACGAGGAGCGGCGAGAACATCAGGCCGAAAATCACCGTAACCGCCAGGGGCTGAACGAGCTGCGCCTGGATGCTGGTCTCGAACAGCAGTGGCAACAGGCCGCCTATCGTCGTCAGCGTGGTGAGGAGCACGGGTCGCAGGCGTTCTTTCGCGGCCGCTATCACAGCGTCGCGCAACTGCTGTCCGTCCCGATGCAGGCGCCGGACGGCGGAGACAAGAATGATGGAGTCGTTGACCATGATACCCGCCAGCCCAAGCAGGGCCATCAGGCTCAGCATGTTCAGGTTAAAGCCCATGACCCAGTGGCCGAATATCGCGCCCACCAGGCCGAACGGGATGACGGACATGACAACGAACGGCGTCGTGTAGCTGGAAAAAACCCAGGCCAGGACGATATAGACCGTGGCGAGGGCAATGCCGAGCGCGACCGTCGTATCGCCGAGGGCCTCGCTTTGCTCTTCCGCCTTGCCCTTGAAATCCACGCCGATGCCGTACTTCTGGCGCACCCGCGGCACCAGGTCCGTTTCCATGCTCGCCAGGACTTCATTGCTAGTCGCTACAGAGGAGTCGACATCGGCGGTGACGGACACCTCCCGGCGACCGTCTTCCCGGCGAATCTGCGAAAAGCCCACTCTCGATCGAAGGTCTGCGACCTCTACCAACGGCACTTCGCTGCCATCGGGTGCCCGCAGGTAGAGGTCACGGATGGAATCCGGTGAATTCGCACCCTCGCTCAGCTTCACCCGCACAATGACTTCTTCCTGCTCCTCGGCAAAACGGCGGGCGATGGCGCCCTCGAAAGCATCGCGCACCTGGCGCGCCACCAGCTGGGTGTTGAAGCCCATAGCCCGGCCGGCCGGCGTGACCTCCAGGATAATTTCCTCCTTGCCCCACGGCAGGCTGTCTTCCACCGCCAGGGTGCCGGGAAATTCTTTCAGGCCGCGTTTGAGTTCCAGGGCAGCCGCCTTCAGGACCGGCAGCTCTGCACCCGACAGCCGGATATCGAGATCGCGACCCGGCGGGCCGCCGGCGCTGCGCTCAAACAGCGTCAGGCGCTCGGTGCCTGCGAGCTGCTGGATCTCCGCCTCCCAGGCCGACAGGAACTCCGTATTGCGAACCTTGCGGATGTCGCCGGCCACCAGCTCCACCGCGAGGAACCCAACGTGATCGCCACTGAGCGTACTCTCGCCCTCACGCCCACCCGTGGTGCCGATCGTGCCGTAGTCGTAGAGGATCACCTCACCGGGTCCCGCCAGTCTCTCTTCTGCGACATAGAGCGCGCGATTAATCTCCTCGAGCATTTCGGCACTGCGTTCGCGAGGTGTGCCCGGTGTCATCGAAAAGTCCGCATACACAATGTCCGTCTGCGGCGATGCGAAGAACTCGAAGCCAACGCGTCCCGATATCAGCAGTGTCAGGGCCAGCGCAAATGCACAAAGAGTTGCCACAACGGTGCTGTAACGGTTCCGGAAACAGGCCGTGACCAGCGCCGAAAACTGTACCTCGCGGAAGCGGA
>CAMYJV010000049.1 GCA_947258805.1 uncultured Gammaproteobacteria bacterium
CGGAAATCGAGCAGGTCGTACTGACCGCACCGGACGTGGGCGCCGACGACTTCGACGCCCGGTTCAGGCCGAGGATCGCCGCGCTGGCGAAAAACCTCACCGTGTACGTGTCGTCGAACGACCGCGCCCTCATCATGAGCCGCATCGTCAATCGCGGCGAACGCCGCGCTGGCGAAAGTACGCTTAGCCCCGACCTCCTGGCCGAGGCCGAACGCATTCTCGACCTAACCCAGTCCGATGACGAACAGATTGCCCTGGTAGATGTCACACCGGTGAACCGCACCCGCAACTTTCACAACTTCAGCCTCGAGACGCCGGAATTCTTCGACGACATCTACCTGCGCCTGGTCAGCAAGGAGCTGCCACAGAGCCGACTGATCTATCGGGTGCAGACGCCGGATGGCCGGGTCTACTGGGTGCTAACTCGGGGGCGCTAGCGTGAATTGGGATCCAGTGGTGCCGGTCATAGCTTTATAGCTTATTGCAGATCGTTTAATTTTGAAGACACCGCAATAAGCTATAAAGCTATGACCGGCACCAAGGCTTAGAATTGGCGGCCGACAGCGCTTAAACAAAGAGAGCTCCTCATGATGGGCGACATCAGTACCTTTGCCTTCACGATCTCGCTGGCCGCGGTCATCAACGGCCTCGGTATTGTCCGTTTACTGACCACGCTGGCTGAATATCTCCGCGTGCGCGACAAGTTCAAAGTTACGCATTACTGGGTTTACGAACTGTTGCTGCTCTTTCAGTTCCTACTGCACGTGCTGTTGTGGTGGACCCTATGGGGTGCGCGGGATGCGTCCAACTTTAACTTCCTAATCTACCTCTACATGTTGGCGGGTCCCGTGCTGCTCTATCTCGGCTCCAGTCTGCTGGTGTCGACCTCCGGGCGCAGTACTTCCAGCTCGCCCGCGGGCACTTCGCGATAATGGCCCTGATGTTTTTGTGGAGCATATTTCTCTGGCCGGTGCTGGTCGGGAAATTCGCGCCCACGGCGCCGGTGCTGGGGGCCTACTGCCTGTGTGCCGTGGTGCTGGCTTTCAGCCGGAACCCGAGAGCCCATGCCATATTGGTACCGGCTTACTGCCTGTTGATGGTGGCATTCGTCGGGTTTTTTGCCCTCGAGCTGGGCGGCGTGGCGAAGTCGGTAGTGGAGGGCTCGCAGTAACTATTGCCCGCCCCACAGCCGCGAGCAGGCAACGAGGAACAAGTAAACTGTCCCCGGAATAAATCAGGTGGTGTCACCCCGAAGCGCCCGCCCCGCCGAATCGCCCACGCTTTTCAGGTGCAGATCCCGCTGCGGGAACGGAATCTCGATGCCGGCTTCGGCCAGTGCGTCGTAAACGTCGGACATGATCGCGCTGGTCGTCGCCAGGCCCTCGTCGAAATCCACCCAGACGTACAGCCGGAAATCGAGCGAGCTGTCGCCGAAGCCGCGAAACCGGACACTGGGTTCCGGGTGCTTCAGCACCAGTTCATGGTTATCAATCACGCCTTCGAGAACGGTGATCACGTCGGCCGGGCGATTGCCGTAGGCGACGCCCACATCCAGCTGCAGCCGGCGATAACGATCTGACAACGTCCAGTTGATGACCTGGCCGGCGATCAGTTCACCGTTCGGTACGATCACCTCGGCACCATCATAGGTTCGCACCCGGCTGGCCCGGATGCCGATGCCCCTGACTACACCGAAAAGCTCGCCGACCTGAATCGTGTCCCCCACCTGGATCGGGCGTTCGAACAGCAGGATGATGCCCGAGATGAAATTATTGACCACGTTCTGCAGTCCAAAACCGATGCCCACGCTGAGGGCACCAATGATCAGCGTGATTTTGGTCAGGTCGACGCCCGCTGCGGAGGCTGCGAATAGCAGCCCGATGCCGATGATCAGATATTTCGTCGTCGTCGATATCGTCCCGGGCAGCCCGCGCGCCAGGCGCATTCGGGGCAGTACATCATTGTCGAGAACGAAGCCGACGAAACGCGCCGTTTGCACGGCGATCCAGACCGCCAGCAGGAACAACAGGACGTTGCCGAAGGACAGTTCGTAGGCGCCCAAATTCACCGACGCGGTGAGCAGAGACCCTGCCGCGTTCGCAGCCGCCGGCAAGACATCGAGGTAGCGCAGCGTCAGCCAGGCCCAGAAAGCTACGGCAAGCCAGCGCGTGATCCGGCCCAGGCGCTGCAGCAGCAGGGTGCTGTGCAGGTTGACAGCGCGCGAGCCGGTAAAGATTCTGGAATTGAGCAGCAGGCGGAAAAAGTCGTCCAGTACGAAGGTCAGCGCCGTGAGTCCGAGACCGACGTATACGGGCGCGATAATGCTGCCGTTCAGAAATTTCGCCAGCCTTGCCGCGCCCACCAGGTTGGCGACGATGGCAGCGATGAAGGCCAGGATAACAACTCGCCGCACGCCGCGGGCAAGGCCCGCCCAGCGCCACTGCCGGAAGCTGTCCACCTGCAGGGGCTTGCGCACACCGGCAGTCGCTGCCCAGAGTCCCGCGGCTGACATGGCCAGCACGACCAGTCGGCCTGGAACAATGCTGGCAGGGATCAAGCTGGCAAAAACCTCCATACCGAACAACGCAGCGACCAGGTAGAACAGCGGCCGCCAGGCCGGTGGCGCGAACGTCGGTATCAACAACAGGATGGGCAGCAGGCTCAACAGGGCGTTGGCCGAGCGAAGGATCAGCGGCATGCTCACGTAGAGCGCCGGGGTCAGGAACAAAACCAGCAGCAGTGCCGACGCCGCCGGCCGCTGCAGTACCCGCACAGATCCAGACATCGCCTCGAGCGCCTGGATGGCGGGGCTGCGGCCCAGTGCCACCATGCCTGCCACGAGTGCTAGCAGCAGCCCGAACTGCAGGATGGCCCGGTCCTGGTAGGTCTGCCAGAATTGACCTACGCCGGCCGTCAGTCGCGACAGCAAAGCCCGCAGCACTTCGATGCCGGGCGTATCTTCGGCGCCCGCCAGCATCCCCCATAAGGGGGGTTGGTCCAGCGTGAACAGCTGCCCCTTCGAGACCAGCAAGGCCTTGTCGAGATTTGCAACCACCGTCCTGAGGCGATCTTCCAGCGCCACCAGCTGGTTATCTATTTCCAGCCGGTCCTGGGATCGCTTGCGCAAGGCCTCCCGTGACGCGGTAATGGACTTCAGCAATTCCCGAATTCGATCCAGCAGTGCGACAGGTGAGCCAGCCTGGCGTTCGGTCTCCAGTCGGTCGGTCCACTGTACCTCCAGGTCGCGGAGCTGCTCACGGGCCTTCCCGAGTTTGGCGAGTCGCGTCGCCAGCTTGCTTCGCCAGCCCTCAACGGCCGTCAGGCTCAAACCAGCGCTGCCCCGGCCTTCGCGGAGCTCCGCCTCTGTCATGCGCTCCAGGGCGTCGGGATCCAGGTAGGCGTCCAGCCGACTGTCGAAGGTGTCTTCCGCGCTGTCGATGAATACCTGGACTGCCTCCAGCCCGGTGGCCAGATCGCCGGTCTTGGCCAGCTCTCGTGTCAGCCGGAGGGCTTCTTCCGGGTCCAGGACGCTGGCCTTCGGCGGCGGGCTGGCGGGCTGGGTTTCTGCCGGCGTCGTGCCGGGCGTGGTTTGCTGGGCCACGCCGGTGCCGGACACCAGCAAGGCGAGGAGAGCGAGCAGGATGATTGTTGTTCTTTTCATGCCGCGCAATCTAGCAGGAAAACACGGGTCAGACCGCAATTCCCAAGTTTGTAGGGTGCGCTCTGCGCACCTGCAATGAAACGCCACCGTCTCCGTGGTGCGCAGAGCGCACCCTACAGACTCATGGTGCCGGGACTGCTTGTCTTATTGCCCTCCCCACAAGAATGAGTAGGCAACAATGAACAGGTCGAAGTCATCCCCGGTGTCCTCCCTGGTGTCGCCCCGCACATAGGCAAGCTTGATACCGTTCCTGGGATTGATCGGCAAACCCACACTCAATGCCCACAGCGTCTTGCTGGTTTCGTCCGCTTTCTGGACGCCACCGATCTTCGACCGGGCGCCGTCCCCGTACGCGCCGCTCAGCGACAGCCAGAGTCCCGGGCGCCAGGTGTAGTCGAAAACTCCAGCGGTTGCTGCCCAGGTTGATCAGCTTGTCGTTCTGGTACTCCCCGAGAGGGGGGCTGATCTCGAAGCCCAAGCCGACAATGGTGTTGTCGTTACGGGGGCGAAACTTCGCACCGCGCTCGGCGGGCGAACCCAGCAGGTTGACCGCAAAGCGAATCACCGGGTCTCGGAAACCCTCACGCTCGGTCGATGCGGGCTGGCCCTCAAGCAGGCCCTCCCAGCGGCCGGTGGAGTAGGGCACGAGGAAGTCGATACGTCCGGACCTGCCGAACACGTCGAGCACGCGCACGTAAGAAAATAGATACGTGTCGATATCGGCAGTGGCGTCTTCGATCTGCAGGGCGGGATCAAAGGCGATGTCGACGTCGGCATAGGTGTAAGCAAAGCCGGCGAAGTTTGCGCCGACGGGCAGGTGGGTCCACCGGCGCGGTTCCAGTGCCTGGGCGAAGGCGGACTGCAGCGGCAGCAGCAGGCACGCGATCCCGACGAATAAGCATCGCTTCCGTGACATTTTCTGGTGAGCCCGAATTTCCGTCTTCCGCTGAAGCCCCGGCTAAGGATTATCGCTTTGGCCGGACCAATCAAGCCTTGGTAATTCTACGTAGTGGGTGCAGTTCAGGTCCGGAGCATCCATGTGGCAACATGCATCTGCCCGCAGTTGCCCGGCGAAACAATCTTTATGACTGAACTCCTGCTCTACTCATTGCTGTTCGTAGGCGCCCACCTCGGCATCGCCGGTACGCCGGTGCGGGGGTTCATTGTCGGCAAGATCGGCGAAGGCTTCTACCTCGTTGTCTACGCGGTGATCTCGCTGGTCACCATTTCGTGGATGGCTGACGCGTACAAGGTGGCGCCCTACGTAGAGACCTGGGGCCAGGTCTATGCCCTGCAGCCTGTGGCGCTGGTGCTAATGGTGCTCGCCTTTTTCCTGGTGGTGGTCGGCCTGACCACGCCGAGCCCGACCCTGGTGGGGGCCGAAGCCCTGCTGGACAAGGAGAACCCCGTGCGCGGCATCCTGCGCATCACCCGCCACCCGTTCCTGATGGGCGTGACGCTGTGGGCCCTGACCCACCTGGTCGTGAACGGCGATCTAGCCGGCCTGATCCTGTTTGGTCTGATGACGGTGCTGTGTGTGGTGGGCGCGTTTTCGATTGACCAGAAACGCCGGGCCAAGCTGGGGGGCAAGTGGAGCGAGTTTGCGGCGCAGACCTCGGTGGTTCCGTTTGTCGCAATCATCCAGGGCCGCAACCGCTTAGCGCTGGGCGAGCTGGGCTGGTGGCGGATCCTGCTGGCCTTGGTGGGCTTCCTGGCCATGCTGATGTTCCACTCGCGATTGTTCGGCGTATCGCCGGTAGCGGCGATCGGATAGACAAGAAGCCGGTAGCGGCGATCTGAATTCTAGGCCGCTGCCTCCCAGTCACCGGTCTTCTTCCTTGAGAAGAATGGGGTCGGACCACGTTAAGTCGCTGAACTTTCTCGACTATCGACCGAAAAAGCCGCCGATATCGGCCTTAGACGGGTGTTTTCGACGTCAAAAAGGGTGTTCTAAAGGCTGCACGTTGCGCTGAATGCCCGCCACGTGCACCTCGGCAACCCAGGGGGTGGGTTGCTCGAACTCAGGCGTACAGCGCTACCACGGCAACCGCAAGGTCAGCTTCGAATTCCCGCATCCAGCCGAGCAAGCCCACGCGCACGATGCCGGCAGTGTCCAGCGGTTCGTCAATCTGGTTCGGCTCGAAGGCTGACCATGGCAGCCGGATGGTCTGCCACTCGGGCGTCGCATGAAACGTGGCGCGATAAGACTGGCTGTGCCAGCGCACGTCGGCGGTGCGTATGTGAATGTTGTAGTCCTCGTCATTGCCGTAGACGAGAAATTCCAGTCCGTTGTAAGCCGACGCGTCGAAAGCACTTTTGCGCCCGCCGAGGTACATTGCCATCTGGATGAAGCCGCCGCCTGAGTCCCGGGTCACGCGGCCCGTCATGCGCAGACAGCGTCGCCCGCCGACCTCGGCCGCTTCCACGTTGCCGTCGGACACGCCGCCCATAACCCGGTCGCTGAAACCGCGCCACGCGCAGTTGTCGATCATCACGGGCTCCGGCGCCTGGAAGTCGGTCAGCACCAGGCGCGAGCCGGCAGGGGCCGCAGCCACTGGTTCGTCTGCGCCCTTGGCGAAGGCCAGGGCGGGCGCCAGGCCAGCCATTCCAAGCAATTTACGGCGTTCGATATTCATAGTCCTGTTCCCGGTTAGTGGCAGATCTTTCGTCCCCGCCGCCCGGGCAGATTCGGATTTCTCCCCACCGGCAGCCCCTATCGCCCATAATTGCGCTGCCCGGCAGCAGCCAGCCTTTCCGCGCCGTCAGCCATGCCCACTGCCAGCCAAATCACGGCCGATTACCTCGATCGCATCCTGAAAGCCCGCGTGTACGAGGTGGCCATCGAGACCCCGCTCGAAGCCGCGCCCCGGCTGAGCGCGCGCCTCGACAACCGGGTGCTGTTCAAGCGCGAAGACCTGCAGCCGGTGTTTTCGTTCAAGCTGCGCGGTGCGTACAACAAGCTGGTGCAGCTGTCAGACGCGGAACGACAACGCGGCGTAATCTGCAGCTCTGCGGGGAATCATGCGCAGGGTGTCGCGCTCGCCGCCCGCGAACTGCACATGCGCGCGGTGGTGGTGATGCCGGTGACCACGCCGACCATCAAGGTGGATGCGGTGCGAACTATCGGCGCCGAGATCGAGCTGCATGGCCAGACCTACGATGATGCGTATGCATACGCGTTGGAGGTCTCCGAGCGCGACGACCTGATCTTCATCCATCCCTTCGATGATCCCGAGGTGATTGCCGGCCAGGGCACCATTGGCATGGAAATCCACCACCAGCATCCGAGTCATATCGACGCGATTTTCGTGCCCATTGGGGGCGGCGGGCTGATCAGTGGCATCGCGGCCTACACCAAGGCCCTGTTCCCGGACGTCCGGATCATCGGCGTGGAGCCGGAAGACTCCGCCAGCATGCATGCGGCGCTGGCCGCCGGTCACCCGGTCACGCTCGACCACGTGGGCATTTTCGCCGATGGCGTAGCGGTACGCCGCGTCGGTGACGAGACCTTTCGCATTTGCCGGGAGACCGTGGACGAGATCGTGCTGGTGAACACCGACGAAACCTGCGCGGCGATCCAGGACATCTTCGAAGACACCCGCACGATTGTCGAGCCGGCCGGTGCGCTGGCTGTGGCCGGTGCAAAGCGCTACGTGGCAGAACACGGCGTGCGCGGCCAGACACTGGTAACAATGAACTGCGGCGCGAATATGAATTTCGACCGGCTGCGCCACGTGGCTGAACGCGCGGCCATCGGTGAACAGCGAGAAGCGCTGATGGCGGTGGAGATTCCGGAACGTCCCGGCAGTTTTCTCGGCTTCTGCGCCGTGATCGGCGAGCGTAATGTTACCGAGTTCAACTACCGCTACGCGGGTCCGGCCGAAGCGCGCGTGTTCGTTGGCCTGGAGCTGCGCCACGGAGCGGGCGAGCGCGTGGAGATCCTGCACGCCTTCGAGGCGGCCGGCTACCGGGTGATCGATATGAGCGAGGACGAACTGGCGAAGCTGCACGTGCGCCACATGGTCGGCGGCCGGGCACCGGGCATCGCCGACGAGCGCCTGTATCGCTTCGAATTCCCGGAACGCCCGGGCGCGTTACTGAAGTTCCTGCAGGCAGTCGGCAGCCGCTGGAACATCAGCCTGTTCCACTACCGCAATCACGGCTCCGACTACGGCCGGGTCCTGGCCGGCATCCAGGTGCCGGACGCCGACCGCGCCGAATTCGAGCAGCACCTGCAGGATCTCGGTTACCCATACGCCGACGAGAGCCAGAATCCCGCCTACCGGATGTTTCTCGCCTGACCGGGGCATTTCTGCCCACGAAGCCTTTCGTAGGAGCGGCTTGCTTGGTCAGGACGACCTGATGTCGCGAAGGCCAGGGATGGCCGAGAGCGGCCAGCCGCGATCACCGCTACCATCGCCAAAGGTCTCGCGGGATCATTTCGGTCCGTTTCGAGCAGGACCTGGCGGAGATCGTCGCCTGGAATCGCATCCCACGCGCGGTCATGTGCCGCCGGAACTCGATGCCATCGGGGTGAAGGATCGCCGCGAAATCCACTTCAAGCCGTACCGTGTCGTGTACCAGGTTGTTGGCCGACAGGTCGTTGTTCAGGTGATCGCAGACGGCCGGCGCAGCTTGGTGCATCTGTTGGAGCGTCGATTGTTAAGATGACGGTCGCCATCCGGATATTTGTCGCGTGAATATCATTTTGACGCGTATTATTGGATAACTGAATTGGCAGGCTGCCCGGGAACAGCTGCAGGGACTTGACCATGGAAACCGTCGCCTCCCATCGCTGCTTTGGCGGCACGCTTGGCTACTACCAGCACGCGTCAGCGTCCACCAAGTGCGATATGCGCTTCTCGGTGTTCGTGCCCCTCGGCGACGGGCCGTTCCCGGTGCTGTGGTGGTTGTCAGGGCTCACGTGCACGGAGGACAACTTCACGGTCAAGGCCGGCGCGTACGCTCACGCGACGCGACATGGCCTGATGATCGTCGCGCCCGACACCAGCCCACGCGGCGACGATGTGCCCAATGACGACGCCTATGACCTGGGCCAGGGCGCCGGGTTCTACGTAGACGCGACGCGGCGGCCATGGAGCCGCAACTACCACATGTACAGCTATGTCACGGCCGAGTTGCCGGAGCTGCTATTAAATGAGTTCCCCGGCGACGACTCCGCGCAGGGCATTGCCGGCCACTCGATGGGTGGGCACGGCGCCCTGACCATTGGCCTGAAGCACCCCGACCGCTACCGGTCCATGTCGGCCTTCGCGCCCATCGTCGCACCGACGCAGGTACCGTGGGGCCAGAAGGCGCTCACAGCCTATCTTGGCGATGATAAGGAAAAGTGGGCGCCTTACGACGCGTGTGAACTCATGCGTGCCGCCGGCGATCGCAGCGACGCGCCGCCGATACTCGTGGACCAGGGCCTGGCCGACAATTTTCTCGCCGAGCAGTTGCAGCCGGAACGCTTCGAAGCCGCTTGCTCCGACGTCGATCAGCGGCTGGTCCTGCGCCGCCACGAGGGCTACGATCACAGCTACTTTTTCATCGCGTCGTTCATCGATGAACACATCGAGCACCACGCGGCGATACTGAAACCCTAGGACGATCCTGGGGACATTTTGCTTTTTTGCGTCGTTGGACCCACTGCGAACAGGCTAGGCTTTTTGGCGCAGCAAAAAAGCAGAATGTCCCCCAACTACAGCGAAAAACCAGGATGTCTCTAAACTAGGAACGTGGAGAAAGCCAGATGAAAACCCGCGCCGCCGTGGCCTTCGAGGCCGGCAAACCCCTCGAAATTGTTGATGTCGACCTCGACGGACCCCGCGATGGCGAAGTCCTGGTGGAGATCAAGGCCACCGGCATCTGCCACACCGATGCGTTCACGCTGTCCGGCGACGACCCGGAGGGCGCGTTCCCCGCGATTCTCGGCCACGAAGGGGCCGGCATCGTCGTGGAGGTGGGCCCGGGGGTGAAATCCGTGGTTCCCGGTGATCACGTCATTCCTTTATATACACCCGAGTGCCGGGAGTGCGATTTCTGCCTGCATCCGAAGACCAACCTGTGCCAGTCGATCCGGGAAACCCAGGGGCAGGGCCTGATGCCCGACGGCACCAGCCGCTTCTCTTATAAAAGCAAGCCGCTGCTGCACTACATGGGCTGTTCCACTTTTTCCAATTACACGGTGTTGCCGGAAATTGCGGTGGCCAAGATTCGCCGCGATGCGCCTTTCGACAAGGTCTGTTACATCGGCTGCGGCGTGACTACCGGCATCGGGGCAGTGGCCTTTACGATGAAAGTGGAGCCCGGCTCAAATGTGGCCGTCTTCGGTCTCGGCGGCATCGGCCTGAACGTGGTGCAGGGCGCGCGCATGGTGGGGGCCGACCGGATCATCGGCGTGGACCTGAACCCGGAACGCGAGGCCCTGGGCCGGAAGTTCGGCATGACCGACTTCGTCAATGCGAAGCGCGTGAAGGACGTCACGGCGGCCATCGTCGATCTGACCAACGGCGGCGTGGACTACAGCTTCGAGTGCATCGGCAACGTGAATACCATGCGCCAGGCCCTGGAGTGCTGCCACAAGGGCTGGGGCGAAAGCTGCATCATCGGGGTGGCCGGCGCCGGCCAGGAAATCGCAACGCGGCCCTTCCAGCTGGTCACCGGCCGGGTCTGGAAGGGCACCGCCTTCGGCGGCGCGCGCGGCCGCACTGACGTACCGAAGATCGTCGACTGGTACATGGACGGCAAGATCAACATCGACGACCTGATCACCCACAAGATGCCGCTGAAAGACATCAACAAGGCCTTTGACCTGATGCACGAGGGGGAGAGTATTCGGTCGGTAGTGGAGTACTAGGGCGCTTGTCGAACCCGGCCTTCCACGCCCGGCCGCGGCTGCCCTGACCTCGTTGCCGACCCGCCCCGGCCGAACGACCTCAACCTATATCCACCGCTTGAAGCGGAAAATGATCAGCGCGATGACGGCCAGGCCCAGCATGATGCCGCTGACGGTCATGAAGGCGCTGGGGTCCTCCAGGCCCGGCAGCCCGGCCACGTTCATGCCGAACAGACCCGTCAGGAACCCCAGCGGCAGGAATATTGCGGCCACGATTGACAACAGATAAACGCGGGCGTTTTGCTCTTGCGCGACTCGCGCGACGAATTCCTCGTGCGCCACCATGGCCCGCTCCCGGGCCAGGTCCAGGTCTTCCAGTGCCCGGATGATGTGATCGCCGGCCTCTCTGACCATGCGCACCTCATTTTTCGTGAACGGTGCGCCGCCCTGCCGGGCCACTTGCTCCAGGGCATCGCGTTGTGCGCTGAGATGACGCCGCAAGCGCGCGCATTGCCGGCGCAAGTCCGCAATCTGCATCTGCACCACGAGAGAGGACTCGTTCGACGTGGCGGACTCTGCTCCCTCGATCTGCTCCTCGAGATTGTCCACGGCCTGGCTGACCCGCTGCGTGAGGCCCTCCAGCAGCGCTATCAGGAACTGGCCCGGACTGGTGGGGCCCTGGCCCGAGTCGATCGCTGTGCGTATGTCCTGTACCGACTGGAGCCTGCGCCGGCGCGTGCTGATGATCCGTCCGGATTCCAGCCAGACACGCACGGCCACCATGTCATCGGGCTCCGCACCGGGGTTGGAGTTGACGCCGCGGAGCATCACCAGCCAGCCGTCGCCCTGCTGCATGCTGCGCGGCCGGCCGTCGTCTGCGAGCAGAGCGTCCAGGATGTTTGAATCCAGTCCGCTCTTCTCCTCCAGCCACTGGCGACTGCCCGCTTCAGTGAAATTCAGGTGCACCCACAACAGTCCCTGGTCAGGCGACCAGCCGTTGACACCTTGCCAATCGAGCGCTTTGCCCCGGCCGGTCTGGTCAATCGCGTAGGCGCAGATCAACCCATTGTCGCTGTCAGACTCAGCCATCGCTCGGTTCCTCGGCGCGGCTCAGCCGCACCTCCAGTGGGTGTCCCACATCCAGGTGCAGATCCCGTTGCGGGAACGCGATCACTATGCCGTGCTTGCGGAACAGCTCGTCGATACGAAAGCGGAGGTCGGATCGAATTCTGCGTAATTCGGATTCGGTCCTGACCTCCACCCAGAAATAACAGTCGAACAGCAGCGCGTTATCACCGAATTCCTCGAAAGCGATGGTTGGCGCCGGCGTGGTGTTGATCTCGCGGTGCTCGGTCATCGCTTGCAGCAAAGCGCTTTCCACTTCGCGGACTGGTGAGCCGTAGGCCACACCCACGCCCACGCGCGTCCGAATCTTGTGATCGACCAGCGTCCAGTTGATTACAGTTTGTTCCAGCAATTTACTGTTCGGTACCAGCAAGTGCACGCCGTCAGTCCGCCGAATCCGCGTCGAGCGGTTGCCGATGCGCTCGATCACGCCCTTGGATCCCTCGATTTCCACAAAGTCGCCGATTCGCACCGGACGCTCGGTCATCAGGATCCAGCCGCTGATGAAGTTATTGATAATGGCCTGCGCGCCGAAGCCAACACCAATCGCGATTGCGCCGGTTGCGAAAGCCATGGCGGTAATCGGGATGTGGAGCATTCCCATGGCCGTTATGATCAGGATGATCAGCAGGCTGTAGAAGAACACCCGCTGGATGGCATGAATAGAGTCCGGGTTGAGCTTTCGCCTCTCGAGTTGCCGGCCGATCAGGGTCTCTACGCGCCGGATGATGAAAATGCCGATAATCAGGAACAACGCCGCCAGCACGAGCTGACTCACGGTAATCTGATTGCCGTCGGCAAGGCTTATTAGCGGGAATTCCCAGATCTCGACGAAGTTCATCGGCGGGTGCTGTGCGAAATTTCTGTGTCCAGTCTAATCAGTGTCAGACAGCTGTGCGAGCAGAAGCTTGCGCAGGCTGGCGGCCATGGCGTGGCGTTCGCGGCGGGTCAGTTGCTCGAGTTGTTGATTTGCAGCCTCTAGTCGTGCGCCGATGGCCTTGTCGATCAACGCTCGGCCCACCGCCGTCAGGCGTACCTGGACGCCGCGGCGGTCGTTCGGATCTGGTTGCCGGCTCACCCAGCCGCGCGCCTCCAGCCCGTCGATCCGCGTGGTCATCGCGCCGGACGTCAGCATGGCCGCCTCGGCCAATGCAGAGGCAGACATCCGAAACGGCTTGCCCTGCCGGCGGAGTGCCGACAGCACATCGTACTCCCAGAGCTTCAGTTGCAGTGGCCTGAGGGCCTTCTCCGCGTCGCGGCGTAGCAGCTTGCCGAGCAGCTGCACCCGCACCACGATGCCCAGGGCCTCGCAATCCAGCTCGGGGCGCTCCCCCCGCCATTCGGCCAACAGCTCATCAACGGCATCGCTCATTGAACATAGGATAGCAGTCAAATATTTCGATATCAAAAAGCTTGACATCAAGAGAAATTCGCCTAATCTCAGCCTGGTTAACGGGAGGTAGCTCTTCATGGCAATGTCCAACAGCGGGAATCTCGTCACGCCCCGCCCAGCCGCCCGCCCCGCATTCCGAGGCCAGGGCAGTTACGGCGTATTTGCGGGGGGCCGGACGACTGCGCCCGACCCCGCCGGCGGCCTGGCCGGGAACACCCCGGCGTGCGGAGTTGAAAGCAGCGTAAAAGGGGGCAGGCGGCCGTGACCCGGGAAATCGAACCGTCGACGGAGCGCGACTGGGATGACCATGCCCCGGACGTGATCGGAGACCTGGATCAGCTGGCCGCCAAGCTTGACGGCGGAGACCACGCTCCTGCCGGCAGGCAGGCAAAGGCGCGGTTGAACTGGCGCACGATCGAGGAGATTCGGGAACAACAGCTCTTGCGTTCTCAGCTGGAGGACTTCGACCACTATGTCGTTTGACAACACACAGCGGCTCCGTGCCCGACTGCTCGGAGGACGTTGGCTGAACGGTAGTGATCTGGAGGCGATCAGCGATGACGAGCCTCTTGTTCCGGTCACGATCGGGCGGCACCGTGGGGACAATCGCTTCGGCGAGTGGGAGCCTCCCGGCAGGCAACGCCGGCGCAAATTGCGCCGCGGGCGCAACAAGCCGAGCCTGGACGACTGAGCAGCGCACTTGCCTGAACGCCCGGCCGCCGGGCGACAGGCGCCACCCGATGCTTCATAATCGCAGGTCTGCCCTACGGATGCTCAGACATGTCAAAGAAGCAGCCGCTCGCTGTTGTCGGCTGGCGCGAATGGGTCTCTCTGCCGGAACTCGGCATCGATCGCATCAAGGCTAAAGTCGATACCGGCGCGCGGACGTCCGCGCTGCACACTTTCGGCATTGAAGAATTTGAGCGGGACGGCGAGCGCTGGCTTCGTTTCGGCATGCATCCGGAGCAGCGTTCCGAGCGCGAGGTGACCTGCGAGGCGCCGGTACTGGATGAACGGGTAGTCACCGATTCCGGCGGCAACCGGGAGCAACGCTACGTGATTCGTACACAGCTTAAACTGGGCGATGCCAGCTGGCCGATCGAGGCCACGTTGACGGCGCGCGACAACATGCGTTTCCGGATGTTGCTCGGGCGCACGGCTATGCGTGGTCACCTGATGGTGAACCCCGGCAGGTCGTACCTCGTGGGTAAACGCCCACCGCGCAAATGATCAAATCGCCGCGGCACATCCAGAGGAATGCGCCCGTTACCGTGGGCGGTTTCACGACTGCGCCCGGGGAACGACAGATTATCGATTTGCCGATTGCTGATCTGTACACCCACGCAGAAGTGCATATGCCGGTACAGATCGTTAACGGCGCCCGCCCGGGGCCGACTCTGCTGGTGTCTGCGGCCGTGCACGGCGATGAAATCAATGGGGTCGAGATCGTCCGCCGGCTGCTGGCCTACCGGGGGCTCAGCAAGCTGCGCGGCACTCTGCTCGCGGTGCCCATTGTCAACGTGCACGGTTTTCTCAACCAGTCGCGTTATCTGCCGGACCGCCGCGACCTGAACCGCTCGTTCCCCGGGAGCGAGAAGGGCTCTGTGGCCGCGCGCCTGGCACACCTGTTTACTGAGGAAGTCCTCAAGCACGCCGATTGCGGCATCGATATTCATACGGGCGCCCTGCATCGGTCGAATCTGCCCCAGATTCGAGCCAACCTCGACGATGCCGCCACACTGGAGCTCGCGCGCGCCTTCGGCGTGCCGGTGCTGATTAACGCGAACCTGCGTGACGGGTCCCTGCGGGCGGCCGCCGCAAACCGCGGCATCCCGTCCTTGCTCTATGAGGCTGGCGAGGCGCTGCGCTTCGATGAAGTTGGCATTCGCGCGGGTCTGCGCGGCGTCTTGAGCGTCATGCGCACACTGAATATGTTGCCGGCCCGCAAACGGGCCCGGCCAGCCGTGGAACCCGTGATGGCGCGAGAAAGCCGCTGGGCGCGAGCCCCGGCCAGCGGTATCGTCCGGAATCACGCGACCCTCGGGCAACGGGTAAAGAAAGGCGACGTGCTCGCCACCTTGAGTGATCCTTTTGGCCAGAAGGAGAGCACCGCGAACGCGGCCTTTGCCGGTATCGTAATAGGACGGAGCAACCTGCCTCTGGCGCATGAGGGCGATGCGCTCTATCACGTAGCGGCCTTCGAGAAACTGTCTGATGCGGAATCCATCGTCGATGAGTTCCAGGCGCAGAATGAGCGCGTTCCGGACGCGGGTCCCCCACCACCAGAATACGGAAGAACAGCATGAAGATCGGAATTCTGTCTACCAGCAAGAACCTCTACTCGACCAAGCGGCTCGTAGAGGCGGCCACCACTAAAGGACACGAGGTGCGGGTCATCAACCACAAGCGCTGTTATATGAACATCGCGACGCACCGGCCGGCGGTTCACATCAAGGGCGAGGAACTGGTGGGTTTTGATGCCATCATTCCGCGTATTGGCGCGTCGGTTACCTTCTACGGCACCGCCGTCGTGCGGCAGTTCGAGATGATGGGCGTCTATTGCGTGAACGAGTCTGTGGCCATTACCCGGTCGCGCGACAAATTACGCGCGCTTCAGCTGCTGTCCCGCAAGGGTGTGGGTATGCCAGTGACAGGGTTCGCCAATTCGCCAGACGATACGAACGACCTGCTCGGTCTCGTGGGCGGAGCGCCGGTCGTGATCAAGCTGCTCGAGGGCACGCAGGGGGTGGGTGTGGTGCTGGCAGAGACGCATAAGGCGGCCGAGAGCGTGATCGAGGCCTTTCGTGGTCTGAACGCCAATATCCTGGTGCAGGAATTCATTGGCGAAGCCGGCGGTGCCGACATTCGCTGCCTCGTCGTGGGAGAGAAGGTGGTCGCCTCGATGAAACGGCAGGGCAAGGAAGGCGAGTTCAGATCGAACCTCCACCGCGGTGGGTCGGCAGAACTGATCAAGATCACCCCGGAAGAAAGATCGACAGCGGTGCGGGCGGCAAGAATCATGGGGCTGAACGTTGCCGGCGTGGATCTGTTGCGATCCAACCATGGCCCGGTCGTCATGGAAGTGAACTCGTCGCCGGGGCTGGAAGGTATCGAGAAGGCTACCGGCAAAGACGTGGCGGGCCTGATCATCGAGTTCATCGAAAAACATGCCCGGCCAGGGCGCACCCGAACACGCGGGACCGGGTAATGGTTTCTAGGGCTTCGGCTCAGGCAGGGATTGATACCGAAAGCTGAGCATCTTTGAAATGCTTTGGCGGCATTTTATGGTGTGAATAAATCCCGGTTGAGGGCCGCTATTACCAGCGGCGTCGATGCGTATCGCACGTTTCATTTCCTCTTGCCGCGCGCCCGCCAGCCGGCGGGTACCAGCGGCCAACGGCGCAACAGGACTGGGCCCCGTGCTGGCAGCGACTTGATGTCCGAGATCGTGTATTCGGCGTTGGGGTCGGCTTCCTGCACTGCTGCAAGCAAACTCGCCGTGTGGCGCCTGTCAGTGGTCACAAGAAGAACCTGGGTGGCGTGTCCATCCACTTCCCCTTGCAGGGTCAGAAACCGCTGGCCAAGGTCGCTCAGACGTCGCGCCACAATGCCCGCCTGCGTGTGCGAAATGATGCGAACCAGCTCTTTGCCCATGGCGACTCTGGCTTCCAGCCAGATGCCGAGATAATTACCGCAAGCAAAGCCACCGGCGTAGGCCAACATGAGCGGCCAAGCGTTGATCTGTCGCAGAACCTGGCTGGCCGCAACAACCCAGATCAGTATTTCGACGAAACCGATGGCTGCCGCGATCGCCGGATAGCCTCGAAACACCACGATTGTCCGGAACGTGCCCAGAGATACGTCCAGAACCCGCGCCACGAAGATTGCCAGGGCAAGTAACCATGGGTAACTATCGAGAAATTCCATATCAACTCGCTCCCCGCCAGTAGACGGGCCGCACTATGCGTGGAGACATCAACATGGCGCGACTCTGGCACGATCAAGAGCGCCGAACAACCGACTGCTGGATTCCTTGCGTCAACAAGCGATTCGTGAGACACAGGCGTTGTCTTCCTACCAGGACCTAGCGATGGAGACCGCCGAAAAACTGAAGCCGTGGGAACGGCTGCGTGAACTGCTGGGCGAGGATGACCCGGGTAGCCTGGTCAATTTCCTGGACACGCTGTCACCCGACGAGACGGTGCGCGCAGTGTTCCGGCTGCTGCCCGAGGAACAGATGCGCCTGCTCACGGCACTGCCGCCGGACAGTGCGGCCGAACTCATCGATGAAGTCCCGGATGTCCATGCCGCGGACCTCCTCGACGAGCTGCGGCCGCAGGATGCGGCGTCCATTGTTGGTGAGCTGGACAGTGACCAGGCCGCCGACGTGCTCGGGGAGCTCGACGAGGAAGACTACGAAGAGATCCTCGATTACATGGATCCCGATGATGCGGCCGAGGCGAGGCTGCTGATCAGCTATCCGGGGGACTCGGCCGGCGGGCTGATGATGACCGAGTACCTCGCTTACAAGGGCGTAACCCGGGTAGGCGAGGTCATCGCGGATATTTCGTCCCGGACAGACGATTTCCCGCTCTATCATCTGCAGCAGATTTTTGTGATTCGCCCGTCGGGGCGGTTGCGCGGCGCCGTGAATCTCAACGACATTGCGTTTGCCGATCCGTCCCGCCAGCTTGGCAACCTGGTCAAGCCCGTCGATTCGATTCCGGCGACCACCAGTCTCGAAGACTTGCAGGCCTTCTTTGAAGGGCACGACCTGATCGTGAGCTCCGGTCCATGCCCGTGAGTTTGCGTTCACGGCGTCGCCTTTCGTGGCTTAGCGTCAACATCGTCCTGAATATGGTTGCCGCAAGTGTGATTGCTGCCTACCAGGACACCCTTGCCGCAGTGATTGCACTGGCCGTATTTCTGCCCATCGTTTCCGATATGAGTGGTTGTTCGGGTAACCAGGCGGTCGCCGTGAGCATGCGTGAGCTGACCCTCGGGATACTGCGACCGGCAGACGTCCTGCGTGTCTGGCTCAAGGAGGCTTCGGTGGGCCTCATCAATGGATTGGTGCTGGGCGTGCTGCTCGGAGCGGCGGCGTGGCTCTGGAAGGGTGAAGTCTGGCTGGGGCTGGTCGTCGGCGCGGCCCTGGCCCTGAACACCGTGATCGCCGTTTCTATCGGCGGCACCGTGCCGTTGCTGCTCAAAGGTCTGCGGGTCGATCCGGCGCTGGCATCCGGACCGGTGCTTACAACGATTACGGACATGTGCGGTTTCTTCCTGGTGCTAAGTTTCGCGAGCCTTGCGTTGCCACGGTTGGGCGTTTGAGTTAAAGCACCATGAATTCTCACGGCACCACGGTCGGTCTTGAAATGAGTGTCATGCTGTTTGTGGCGCTCGGTGGCTATTTGTTGGCATCCCGTATCCATCAGCCATCGGTAGTTGGGCAGGTCATTCTCGGCGTGGTCATCGGTCCCAGTCTGTTTGGCTGGATCGAATACTCGACCTTTGTCAGTAATGTCGCCCAACTCGGGGCGACCATCCTGCTGTTTGTAGTTGGGCTCGAGTTCAAATTGCAGGACTTGGCCAAAGCAAGATATGCCGTGATAGGTCTGTTCGGCGTCATCGTGCCTTGGGTGGGCGGCTATTTCCTGGCGCTGGCATTCGGTTTCGATCCAGCGAGGGCTGTAATCATTGGCGTGGCCCTGACGGCCACGAGTATTGCAATAACTGCGGATGCACTGCGCGAACTCGGTAAGCTGGATACGAAAGCCGCACAGGCCATCATTGGCGCCGCCGTGATTGACGATGTGCTGGCGCTGCTGGGGCTCGCCGTCGTTACCCAACAGGACGGCAATGCTATTGCGATTCAACCACTTATGATCACTTTGGGGAAGGCGACATTGTTTGTGGGCGCGGGGGCGTACGTTGGCGTCAAGTTCATTACGCGAGTGGTGTACTGGTTGGATGAATCAGCGCTGACCAAGCGGTATCCGGAAGTCGTCTTCGTGTTCGCAATGATGATGGCTTTTCTATATTCAATACTGGCCGAGTATATGGGTCTTTCGGCGGTTATCGGTGCGTTTATGGCGGGCGTATCTCTGGAAGGAGTCAACCTGAAGTACGGGCGAAATTTTCGTGAAGGCTCAGATTTTTTACGCATCGTATTCGGCGCGGTGTTTTTTGTTTCGCTGGGGATTCTTGCAGATCTCCGGATCGTGACAGGCGAGATCGCCTGGTTTTGTCTGGCGCTGACGGTGGTAGCGATCGTGACAAAACTGATCGGATGTGGGTTGCCGGCCCGCCTGTTGGGTATGAGCAACCAGGATTCGCTGGTTGTGGGTATCGGTATGGCGCCCCGCGGCGAAATCACCATGCTGATTGCGTTATTGGCGCTCAATGCGGGGATCATCGCTCAGCCAGCTTATGTGGCGCTCGTGATGATGAGCCTGCTGACAACGGTCTTCGTGCCATTGGTACTTCGAAACTGGATTTACCGGGAGCCAGTTGCGACCGGCGACCGTTGATGCGTGAGTCAGCTTGTGCGGATAGTCCCCACGATGGCTCGATAACTTGTTGACGGTGACGCAGGGCGCGCAGTCGGTCGAATTTCCTTATCAACAAGTTATAAAGTTATCTCCGGCACCGTTTAGTATTCTACCGACACCGTTTAGTATTCCATCAACCCGCCAATATGGCAGATAAAAAACCTGATGAAGATGCGCAAAATGAATAATGGACGCTGCATCGTGGCAATCGGGCTCATGATGCTCAGCTTATCGTTCGCCACCGCGATGGCCGCGTCGGCCGATGGCTTTGATGTGCTGGGTGTGCATCTTGGCATGACGCAGGCCGAAGTCGAAGCGAGTGCGACTGCCTATGATCCGCAGGTGAAGATGATCAGAAAGCTGTCCCGTTTTAGCTACTTTGACGGCTGGGAGTCGCAATCCACCGCAGATTATCTGAAAACGCTGAGCGTGGAATTTCCGGTGAAGGGTGGCACCCTCGAAATCGATTTCTCGCCCCCGCCAGATGGTGGCCGGGCGGTGCGCATAGCCCGCACGGGCGGCTATAGCGGTCGGAAAGTAGAGTTCCCGCCTTATGAAAATTTCCTGCAATCATTAATTAGGAAATACGGTGAGCCGGTGTTTGAGCGACGGAGGTCGGTAGGTGGAGAACTTCTCTGGGCCAGACCGGCAGACGAGAAGGTTTGTCTCAAGACGGAGACATCGTTGCGCTTGAAGGTCAATGAGACGAATTACGATCTGTCTGAGCCGCAGGACTGCGCGCGTTTGCTCTACTACAATCTCGAACCTGAGACACCGGGCGGGCCCGTGCAGCGACTGAGGGCTACCGCGATCGATGTAGCAGAGATTGTGCGTAGTGAGCTGGCGACGAAAGCCTGGCTGAAGAAGCTCAGCAACGAAGCGCGTGCCGCGCGCAGCGAGGCGACCGCGGGCGACACCCCTGACTTGTAAGACTGATCGCCAGGAAAAACGTCTGTAAGGCCTGTCCCAGGGGCGCGGTGTATTCGATAACTCAATGACTTGTCGAGGTGGGCGACCGTCCAGCAGCCGCCAACAATGCCCCTGTCCTTCCAAGTCTTACTGCGCCTGCAGGCTGCTGGAATCGATACCACGGAGCAGCCGGCCCAGCAGGTCAGCGCCGGTGATTACGCGTTTGTCATCCCGTGTCCATAACAGGACGATGTCTTTGTCGATGGCGGCATCGCTCTTTGCGTCCATGCCTTTTTTGAGCACGCCGATGATATGCCCGAGGGGGCTTTGGGGGTCCGTCACAACGATTGGGCGATGGCAGTGCTGGTAGGCTTCGCCGCCGCTCGCGTTGGGGAGTAAGGATCTCAGGAAGGCATCCGCGTCGAGCACCAGCTTGGGGGTGCCTTCCACGTCAGTGATGATCACCCACTTTTTCCCTGAAGCGTTAACTTGTTTAACAAACTCGTCCGTCAATGAGTTCACCTCCGGCAATATCGGTAAGTCAATCCTTGTGGGCCGAGGGATAACGCTGGCGGGGTCAACTTGCTCTCCCTCATCTGCGATCGGCACATCGTCAATATCGAGAAAGTTCAGCGCACCGCGTCCTTCGACAAAATCAATCTCCGCAAGATCAGAAATTATGTGTTGTTCAATGACGCCCTTCAGCTGGCCTTCCTTCAGGTACTGAACAGCTTCCGTGCCCAGGAGTTGGTCCAGCATCCAGGCGCTGGGTTTGGCCGCCGGATACAGAAGGAACTGGTAGAAGCGGATGACCGGGCTCAGCATTGATGCCATTTTCATCGCCCGCCGGGAGAAATAAGCCTGCGGAATGATCTCGCCCAGGAAGGTGATGACGATGGTGGAAAACGCGAACGCCGCGATGCCGGCCATGACAGAATTGGAGAGCAGCGTCAGGAGTACGTTGATGCCGACATTGCCCCACAGAATCGTAGTAAGGAGAAAGTTGGCGTCCTTTCGGAGGGCCAGTATTCTGGCCGCTGACCGATTACCTGCCGCAGTTTCCGCCTCCAGTCGAAGGCGACTGAGGCTAAAAAAGGCCAGATTCAATCCCGAAAACATTGCCGAGTGCAGCAGGCAGGCGGCAATTCCGATCCAGATCAGACTGTCCATTCTCTCTACTCGATAAAAAGGCTTTTCAGTTCGGAAGGAGCCTGCGATCTTGGGCTTGCGGGCGGAACGGGTAGGCGGTTCTGCCGGTAAGTTGATGGAGCGTTGCTCCGATGGATCTTACGAGAACGCCGTGGTTTCGGCCATCATGATGTCGCTGGCGGTGCCGAAGCTCCCGACGCTAATATGGGTTGGCAATGAACTCGACACTAAGTCACGACAGGGGCGATGTCCCGAACTTCATCGCCACGCAGATCGGCCCGACAACTCCACCCGGGGCTGTGACACCTCTCATGGAGATTAGTTAATGGCATCCAGGAATACCGCGACCGGATCTTTCCTCGACGCCGTCTGGGACCAAACCAAGGCGGGTGTCGATTATCTGCCGAGCCTGGTGGCGGCGCTCCTGTTGCTGGCAGTCGGCTGGGTTGTTGCCCGCCTTGCCCGGGGTGCGGTGCAGCGGCTCGCTCAGGCTTCCAATAACTTCCTCGCGCGGGCCTTTCCCCGCGGCATGCTGGCGGGGGCACGCATATCTTCGGTGGCAGCCACCCTGCTGGGCGAGGTGGTCTTCTGGGTGATCGTCTTGATTACCATCACCATGGCCTCCAGGGTTGCGGGGCTGAGCGCCATTTCCCAGTGGCTGGAGAGAATCACAACGCACCTGCCGAGCCTGATTGCCGGTGTCGCGATTGTTGTGGTGGGCTACTTCCTCAGCGTTTATGTTCGCGAACAGGTCGCCCCGCAGGCGGCCGTTGGCAGATCCAGGCAGAGGGCGCTGGTCGGCAGGGTGGCGCAGGGCTTTGTCATCGCCACGGCGCTGATCGTCGGCCTCGACCAAATCGGTATCGATGTGGCCTTGTTGGTGGCCCTGGCCGTCGTTTGCGTCGCCGCACTGCTGAGCGGGCTGGCTGCGGCATTCGCCTTGGGTGCGCGCGCCCATGTCAGCAATCTGATCGGTGTACGTGCGGCCCGTCGCGACCTGAGTGCCGGCCTGAGAATACGCATCGGCGAAATCGAAGGCGAAATCCTCGAGATCACGCCGACACAGATTGCCCTCAGTACCCATGAAGGCAAGACCCTGGTTCCGGGCCGATTCGTTGACGAGCATTTGATCACCATCATGGGGCCGGCTACGGATCAGGATGTGGAGGATGTTTAGCTTGCCCGAACTGACCATCGCCTATATCAAGAGGCGCCCCGCGTCTGCCGCGCGCGTGCTGGCCTCGCTCCCGCCCGAAGATGCTGCAGCCTTCCTGCAGGAAATTCCGACCAGGTTCGCGGTAGACGCCGTGGCGCACATGCATCCGTGGCCTGCATCCCTGGTGATCCAGCAGATGGGGGTGACCTCAGGTGCGGCAATACTCCGAGAACTGGGTTTTGCCGACGCTGCGAAGATCTTGCGACTGGTCGATCCGCCCGATCGCCGGCAGTTTCTCGCAGATTTGCCCCGCCGGCTCAGGCGCGATTTCGAGTCATCGCTGGCCTTTGCAACTGGCACCGTCGGCGCGCACATGACAACCACCGTGGCCACGCTCGAGTCGAGCGAGTCCGTCGCGGCTGCCCTCGATCTCGTCAAGCAGGCGGAGCGCGGCAATGTCGAGGTGATCTTCGTTGTCGACGAAAGGAAGCGGCTGGTCGGTGCGGTGACCCTGGCGGCCCTGTTGCGTCACCCGGCGAACACCGCGCTTGCCGAGTTGCTAGATACCTCCTGCACGGCTCTATCCGCGCACGCCCGGCTGGATACCGTCGCGGGTCTGGATACATGGCACGATTACAATCGCCTGCCTGTCGTCAGCCGGCGTGGCGAGCTAATCGGCGCCATTTCGCGACAGGCGTTGCGGCGCGCAGACCAGGCTGCAGTTGCCGACATGCACACCGGTGCGCCGTCACTGGCCGAGTCGATGACGGAGGCACTCGCGGCCAGCGTTATGGGGCTGGTCGATTTACTGGGCGATTCGTCCGGTGATCGGCAATTGCCGGGAGCAGACCATGGCCACTGATCCGACCCACGTCGCCGACGCGTTAAACCGGCAGTTCTTCGTGGATTATCCATTGGATGCCGCGCGCGAAATCGAAACCCTGAGTATCGACGACGTGGCTGAAGCCGCTGCCCGCCAGCCGGCGAAGATTCTCGAGCCGGTCTGGCGCCGTCTGTTGCCCGACAAAGCCGCCGCGCTCCTGCA
>CAMYJV010000050.1 GCA_947258805.1 uncultured Gammaproteobacteria bacterium
GTTGGCGGCTTCCCACTCGTGGATGTAATGCATCGCGTGTTTGAAGCCGCCATTGAACTCCTCGTGATGGGAATAGACGGGCGCGGGTGCGGACAGGATGACCGTATCGACACCTTCCTCGAGCAGGCTGTGCATGGCTTGCCGCGCCCGGCCGAAATTCTCGGCGTTGACCCAGCGGTAGGGCACGTCACCGTAGCGGTCGCGAATGTCTTCCATGGCCGCGGTGACGATAATTCGCATGCCCTCTTTGTGGGGCACCGTGCCTTCCACGGAGGCCTTGCCAGGCATGTAGTAGTAGTGCCGTGCCTTGTTGACCAGCTTTGCCGATACCGCCGGCATTCCGCTGCCGCGACTGTTGAGCAGGAAATAGCCGTGGTCCAGGTGCAGGCTTTCCCTGGGTGGTACCCAGGCGACTTCGCCCAATTGCCACTTGATCACATAGGGAACGCCGTCCATATCCGTGTCGCTGCCGGTGGGGTCCACCAGCCGGGTCGGCCCGAACTCCTCGAATTCGTAGTAGCGGTCGGGGTCCAGAAGCACCACGCCCCGGTCGGCTGCGACGGCCTTGTTGAAGGGCCAGGGGATGTACTGGAGCGCTTTCTGGGCCACCGTAAACCAGACCGTAGACTCCATCTCTTCGGGTATCACCAGGTGGGTGATGAACAGGCCCACCCGGCCCTCGGGCACCGTGTCCTGCTCCTGGTAGTAGGTGTAGTAGTTGGGCTCTTTCAGCTGCGGCGGGGTTCGATTCATGTAGCGGAACACGCCGTAGCCCCCTATTGCGCACAGCAGCACTAGGGACCCGGTCCACAGCAACAACTTATTTATGACCCGCATTTGTCTAGCCTTCCTGCACGGGGTCGCCCAAGGCCGCAGCCGCAGGATCATTGTCGAGCCATGCCCGCACGTCGACTGCGATCTCGTTCCCCGCCTCCTGAACGGCCATGTGGCCGACGCCCGGGTAAATGATCAGTTCAAGAGAGGCCACACCAGTGAGCATCTCCTCCAGTTCGTAAGCCTGTTCCACCTTGGCCTGGGGATTGGCTTCACCCCATAGCAGCAGCGTGGGTGCCTGCACCTGGGCGGCGACGCCGCGGAGATCACCGGAATCGTATTGCGACAGGCGCTGGAGCTGCGCGGCACGCTGGCCTTCACGTAACCACATGTCATGCCAGCGGTCGATGACCTCGTCGGTGAGCTTGTCTTTGTCGCCGTAGGCCGAGCTCAGCATGAACTTCGGCAGCGCGCGCGGCAGGATGTATTCGAGCACACGGGCCTGTTTCGGCACTCCGCGGCGCTGCTGTTCGCGGCCTTCCAGCGCGCCTGGACTCAGCAGGATCAGCCCTTTCACGCGGTCCGGGTGGCGTGCGGCGTAATGAATAGACACGGTCCCGCCCAGCGATGTGCCGCCAATCGTTATCTCGTCGAGACCCAGCGCATCGATGAAGCGCTCGGCTAGCTCCACGGTGCGCGTCAAAGTGTAGTCGCCCGACGGATCCGGACCGGTCAGGCCATGGCTGGTCATATCGAAACGGATGACCCGGTAGTTGTCTTTCAGAGCATCGACCCACGGGTCCCACCCGATCAGGCTCGCAAAATTGGCGTGTATCAGCACCAGCGGCGGGCCGCTGCCCTCGTCGCGGTAGTGAATGCGCACACCGTCGATGTTGAGGAAGCGCGAGGCCGGGCCCATGTACTTCGCTTCCAGCTCCTGGGCGGGGATATCTCGGTACACCCACATGGCCGCCAGCACGCTTACCACGTAGAGCCCCAGCAGGGTGATGCCGATCAGGCTCAGCACTCTCAGTACCTTCAAGGCCGCTTCCTCGCCTCTGGATTGATGCCTAGAATAAACAAAAAAATAGCCAAAACAACGCCTTAAACTTGGGCGGCCAGATGGCGCAATGATCATCCGATTGCCCTCTGGAAGCGAAATTATTGCAGGATCAGGGGCTCAGGGATCTATGAAGCAAATCAAGGCGTTCATTTCACGCTTGCGGCCGGGGCCGATCACGGTTCTGATCGGCGCCTTCGTCGTGGCCGTGGCGCTGATCATGAGCCGGCCGCAGCGCCCGGCCGTTGCGATCCCGGAAAAGGCGTGGAGCGTCGATGTTATTCCGGCCGTGCCGTCGGCGATTCGCCCGACACTGGAACTCTATGCGCGCATCGAGTCGCCGCAGGACTCGCGCCTCAGCGCTGCCATCGAGGCCGACATCCTGGAAGTGCTGGTGCAGGATGGCGATAAAGTGGAGGCGGGCCAGGAGCTGGTGGTGCTCGACGAGCGGGACGCTCGATTCGAACTGCTGCAGCGGCAGGCTGACGTTCAGGAAATCGGGGCGCAGATCAACCTTGAGGACCGGCGGCTGCGGCGGAACAAAGAATCTTTGTTCAAAGAGGAAGAACTTCTGCAGTTTTCGGCCAGCAACGCCGAGCGCGCAGCCAGCCTGTACAAGGACAACCTGGTATCTCTGTCGAACGTGGACGACACGGCAGAAGAGCTCAAGCGCCAGGAGCTGGCCGTCACCTCCAGGCAGCTGGTGATCGAAGAGAGTGAGATCCGCAAGCAGCAGTTGACCGCCCAGCTGCAGCGCGCGAAGGCATTGCGCGACAAGGCTCAACTTGCCCTCGACCGGACCCGCATCGTGGCGCCCTTCGCGGGCGTGATTTCCCAGGTGGATGCGTCTGTCGGCGACCGGGTGCGGGTCGGCGACGAGCTGATGCGACTGCACAACCCCGAATTGGTGGAATTGCGGACGCAGGTGCCGACGCGGTTTGCGAGCAGGGTTCGTGAGGCCCTCGATGCTGGCGTAGAGATCGGCGGTGAGGCCGAAATTTCCGGTCGGCCCTACGAGGCGGATTTGACCCGCTTGTCCGGCCAGACCCGCGAGGGTTCCGGCAGTGTCGACGCCTACCTGGTCTTTGCCGAAGCGCCGCAGGATGCACCGCTGGGCACGACGGTCCGCGTGCTGTTGTCGTTGCCTGCCGTGGAGTCAGTCATCGCAGTGCCCGCAGAAGCGGTGTACGGCAGGAATCGGATATACAAAGTCACGGGTGACCGCATGGCTGCCGTCGATGTCGAACGGCTTGGCGAGCGCCTGAGTGAAGGCGGCCGCAGCGAGGTCCTGATTCGCAGCAAGGACCTGAGCTCGGAAGACCGGATAATTACCACCAAGATCTCGTCTGCGACCAACGGCCTGCTTGTGCGGCTGCGCGAGGGGGATGCGGTGCTGGCGGCCGGCGAAAGCCGCCCGGTGAACTAAGTCATGCGTCCCGGGCTGATCAGCACCTTCGTCCGCCACCCGGTGGCGCCCAATCTGGCCATGGCCGTGATGATCCTGGCCGGCGTCTGGGCCCTGGGCCAGCTCACCCGGCAACTGCTGCCGGGCTTTGAGCTCAGCATCGTTAACGTCCAGGTAGTGTGGCAGGGCGCTTCCGCCGAAGACGTGCAGCTGGCCGTCACGCAGCCGCTGGAGGATGAACTGCGGGGCCTGGACCTGCTGGAAGGAATCCGCTCCACGTCTCGCGAGGGGCTGGGGCAGGTGACCCTGGAGTACGGCGAAGACGTGGACATGGGCCGCGTGCTCGACCAGGTGAAAGAGCGGGTCGCGCAGGTGCGCAACCTGCCAGCCAACGCCGAGACCCCGCAAGTGACCCTGGTGCCGCGCAACGAGCCGGTGGCAAAGCTGGTGGTTACGGGCCCGGAGCTGAGTGTCTTACGCCCCCTGGTGCGCGGATTCGAGCGCGACCTGCGCGGTTTGGGTCTGGCCAAGATTGACGTCACGGGTCTGCCGGAAGAAGAGATCGCAATCAAGCTGTCCGGCGAGCGGCTTAACGAATTGCGGCTGTCCTTGCAGGAAATTGGTCAACGGGTGCGCGAGTCCAGCAGCGACGTGCCCGCCGGCTCCGTGGGCCGCGCCGAGTCCGCGCGCCAGTTGCGCAGCATGGACCAGGCACGCAGCGTGGCGGACTTCGAAGATTTGCCGGTGGCGGCCGATGCCGACGGCCGTTTGCTCACGGTTCGCGACATTGCCGACGTCGAGCGACGTGCCCGCACCGATCAGCCGTTGTTGTACGTCAACGGCAGTCCCGCCGTCGAACTGGCGGTGCAGCGCGCAGAGAGCCAGGACGCGATCGATGTGGCCGGGCTGCTCTTGAACTGGCTGGAGAAGACCCGGCCGGGCCTGCCCGCGAACGTGGAACTGCTCGTCTACGATGAACCGTGGCGCCTGGTGCAAGACCGCATCGATCTGATGGTGGAAAACTCCGTCGGTGGCCTGGTGCTGGTGGTCATCGCGCTGTTCATCTTCCTGAACGGCCGCGTCGCATTCTGGGTAGCCGTGGGCATACCGGTGGCAGTCATGGCCGGGCTGATGGCCCTCTACCTGTTCGGCGGCAGCCTGAATATGATCAGCCTGTTCGCGATGGTGATGGCTCTTGGCATCGTGGTCGATGACGCGATCGTGGTTGGTGAAGATGCGGTGACGCGTTATCAGGCCGGCGCGAAACCCCTGGACGCGGCGGAGCAGTCGGCCTATCGGATGTTTGGCCCGGTGATGGCCGCTTCGCTCACCACTGTCGCTGCCTTCGTGCCGCTGATGACTTTGGGTGGTCCCGGTGGCGCGATCCTGTTTGCAATACCGCTGATCATGATCTGCGTGGTGATGGCATCTCTGGCCGAGTGTTTTCTCGTGTTACCAGGGCACCTGCGCCATTCTCTGGAGAGCTCGTCGCGCCATGCGCCGTCGCGCCTGCGGCTGAAGATCGACACGGCCTACGAAAACTTTCGTTGCGGCGTATTTCGTGAATGGGTCACGAGAGCGGTGCGGGACCGTTCCACAACGATGGCGGTGGCCATTGGTTCACTGGTCGTCGCGCTGGGCCTGCTGATTGGTGGGCGCATCGAGTTCACCCTGTTTCCTCAGCCCGACGGCGATAAGGTCCAGGCGATCATCCGCTTCACGGCCGGCACACCCGATGCCCGCGTAAAAGCCTTCGTGGAAGAGGCGCGCGCAGCGCTGCGACAGGTGGAGACCGACTCGGGCGAAAAGCTGGTGGACCTGGAAATCACCAAGCTCGGCATGGATCTGCGCGGCACCCAGGCGTCGAATGTCGCCACGATGACGGTGCAGTTCGTGCCGGGCAGCGAGCGGTCGATGAGCAACGCGGAGATCATTCGCACCTGGCAGCGGGCCGTGCCCCTGCCCGGCGGGCTCGAGTCGTTCTTTATTCTTAACACCACCGGCGGACCGCACGGTGTCGATATAGAACTGGACATTACCGGCACGGATGCCGAGGCCATGAAAAATGCGGCGGTGGACGTGGCGCAAGCGCTGAGCGGCATTACCGGCGTCAGCGGCGTGGCCGACGACATGGCCTGGGGCAAGGAGCAGCTGATATTCGAGCTGTCGCCAAACGGCGAAGCGGTAGGTTTGACAGGCGAAGTGTTGGGCGCGCAGCTGCGTGCGGCCTTCGAAGGTGAACTGGTACAGATTTTCCAGGATCGCGGCGAAGAGGTGGAAGTTCGCGTATTGCTGACTGACCAGGAGCGTAACGCGCTGAGTGCCTTGGAAACCCTGCCGGTGGTGCTCACGAACGGCGACACGGTGCCCCTTAGCGACGTGGCCCGGTTGAGCTATCGGCGCGGTTTCGAAACGCTGAAACGCAGCGGCGGCGATCTGGCCGTGCAGGTCACGGCCGACGTGGACGAGAAGCTGAACAACAACAATGCGGTTCGCGCAATCCTCGCGTCCGAAGTCCTGCCGGAAATCGTGGCCCGCGACGGCATCAGTTCCTTTTCTTTCGGCGGTGACGCGGAAAGTCAGGGTGAGACCCTGGGCGACGTCGGCACGGCATTGCCCCTTGCCTTACTCCTGATTTACATCATCCTGGCCTGGGTTTTCGAGTCCTATCTCTGGCCCCTGGCCGTGCTGTCGGTGATCCCGTTTGGATTGGTGGGTGCAGTGTTCGGCCACTGGCTGCTGAGTGTGGATTTGACCCTGATGTCGGTCTTCGGCCTTTTCGGCCTGATCGGCATTGTGATTAACGACTCCATCATTCTCGTCAGCGTGTTCCGCGAACTGACTGCACAGGGCATGAGTGTGGAGAAAGCCGCCGCGGAAGCTGCAGTGCGCCGCAGCCGCGCGGTGATTCTGACCTCCATCACTACCGTGTTCGGCGTGCTGCCGGTACTGCTGGAAACCGACCTGCAGGCACAGTTCCTTCGCCCGCTGGTCACTTCCCTGGCTTTCGGCCTGATGTTTGGCACCTTCATCGTGCTCTTCCTGTTACCGGCGATTCTCGCCAGCCTGCAGAGCCAGAAGGGACGCATCGACAGTGTCATTCGCCTGTTCCTGAAACCGGCACCGGTCGAAGGTCCGGACCGAATCCTGTAGCACGACAGAGAGCGCCCTGCCGGTGCTATGCTCGTTGCAGGTTCACTGCGGCGGCGCAAGACGCGCATGACACCAGAAAAACCCCAGCCCTGGATGGAGGGCATGATCCCGACCCTGAATAACCGCGGGTTCATGTCCGAAACCATGGAGCGCTTCTCCATGGCCTTCATCGACTACGCCGCCATCTGCGGCCACGAAGTGCTCGACATGGGTTGCGCCTACGGCGTGGCCACGCGCGAAGTCCTGGAGCGCGGTGGCTCGGTGATGGCCTGCGACATGGAAGCGGGCCACGTGGAAATCCTGGCCAGGGAAACGCCGGAAGATCTGCGCGGCCGGCTGCGCACATCCGTGGGCGAACTTCCCGACGCGGATTTTTCCGACGGTGCCTTCGGCGCAATCCTGTGTTCGCGCGTGATTCATTTCCTGACCGGTGACGAGATCCGCCTGGCGCTGGAGAAGATGTACCGGTGGCTGAAGCCCGGCGGACGTTTGTTCCTGGTTGCCGATACGCCCTACACGGGCTTCTGGTTCAGCACCGCGCCCGACTACGAACGCCGCAAGGCCGCAGGCGAAGAGTGGCCAGGCTTTATCGACAACATCGCGCCGCTGTTGAACCGCGACGCCCCCCCGCCCGGCATGCTCGCCTACCTCAATCCGCTGGACCCGGACATTCTGCGCCGCGAATGCGAACGCGCCGGCTTCGCCATCGAAGACGCCGCCTTCACCGGCCGTGGCGGTGAACCCGACGGCAACCAGCACGCCGGCGTCATCGCTGTCCGCCGCTAAGCCTCAAGCGACCACAGGCGCCACCGACCTCTGCGGCCGGCATCTTGACCCGGCGCCAACGAGGGACCATCATGGCGACACCCCGTCGCCAAAATGACACGCTCATGTTCATAGCCCTCCGCGACCTTACCTACGCCAGGGGCCGCTTCGCCCTGATGGCCCTGGTCATTGCGCTGATCGCCTTCCTGATGACCTTCCTGACCGGGCTCGCTGCCGGCCTGATCAAGAACAACATCTCCGGCCTGATGGAGCTGGACGTCACGCACATTGCCTTCGAACTGGATGACAGACCCACCTACCGCAATACGATGATCGAGCGCGAGCAGTGGGAAGACTGGGCGCAGCAGCCGGGGGTGAAAAAGCTGGAGCCCATGGGGCATACGGTCTTTACCGCGCGCACGCAGCGAGACGACCCGCTCGAGCTGGTGCTGTGGGGATTGGAGCCCGGTTCAATGATCGAACCGGAAGTGTTTGCCGGAGAGCAGCTAGGCAGCGTGAGCAATGGTGTCATTGTCTCCAGGCTCCTCGTCGAACGAGACGGTGTGCAGATGGGCGACACGATAACGCTGGATCGCGTGCTGACGGACCTGGTGGTGGTCGGCATTGCCGAAGAGCGGAACATCGGCCACATCCCGATCATCTACGCACCGCTGGCAAAGTGGCAGGAAGCCACCTACGGCCCGCCGGGCGGGCCGCCGCCGGGCGAGAAGCTGCCCGATGTCGTGTTCGATTTCGTCAGCATCCTGGCGCTGCAGCTGGAAGACGACGTCACGCCCGAGCAGATTGCGGCCATCGATGACGAAATTGGTACCAGCACGCTCAACCGCGGGGCTTTCTATGCCGCATCCACCGGCTACATCGAGGAAGTGCGCACGGTGCAGATCATCCAGATATTTTTGTTCCTGATTTCGGCGGTGGTTATCGGCGCCTTCTTCAGCATCTGGACCATCCAGCGCACGAAAGAGATCGGGCTGGTCAAGGCGCTGGGTGCGTCGAACGGCTACCTGTTGCGCGACGCCCTCGGCCAGGCCCTGATTCTGATGGCTGTGGGCGTGGTCCTTGGGCTGTCGCTGGGACTCTGGTCCGGGCAGGCCTTCATGGAGTCCGGCCGGCCCTTCATGTTCGAGAGCGACAAGATCGCGCAGGCCATGACACTGCTGGTAACGGCAGGGTTACTCGGCGGCGCGCTGTCGATACGCCGCATTACTTCCGTGGACCCGATCATCGCGCTGGGGCAGGAACAATGACACTCAAGGCCGAAAATGTATCGCTGCTGCTCGGCGACGGCGATGAGCAGATCAAGGCCCTGGACGAGGTAAGCATCGAGATCGCGGCCAGCGAACTGGTTGTGGTGCTGGGCCCCAGCGGGGCGGGCAAGTCGAGCCTGCTGGCGGTTTGCGGCGGACTGCGCACACCCACGAGCGGCAAAGTCTGGATCGACAACACCGACATCACCGGCCTGACTCCGGCAGCACTGACGAAGCTGCGCCGCAGGCACATCGGTTTTGTCTTTCAGCAGTCGAACCTGGTGCCGTCGTTGTCGGCCCTGGACCAGCTGCTGTTGCTGGTCCACATGCAGGGCCGCAAGCCCCGCGCAGAGGACCGGAGCAGGGCGTTGGCGCTACTGGAAGAAGTGGGCATGGCGGAAAAGAAGAACCGGCGCGGCAATCAGTTGTCCGGCGGTGAGCGCCAGCGGGTGGGTATCGCTCGCGCCTTCATGACCAGCCCGGCGCTGCTGCTGGTGGACGAGCCCACTTCCATGCTGGATACGCAGCGCGGCCACGCCATCGTCGAGCTGCTGCGCCGCGCCTGCCACGACCACAAGGTCGCAACCATGATGGTGACTCACGATCGCGGCGTGCTCGACGTGGCCGATCGCGTTCTGGAAATCCGCGACGGGCGGCTGGGTGCTGTGAGCGCTGATGAGACCGTTGCAATGCCGAGAACCGCGCATGCCGCGCATTGAAGCCGACAACATCGAGGCCCACCTCCAGGCCCAGAACCAGCGCATTCTCGACGCGGCCATGGGGTTATTCGAAGCACGCGGTTACGCGGGTACCGAATTGCGCGACATCGCCCAGAGCGTGGGCCTGGCGCGCAACTCCCTGTACCGCTACTACCCCGGGAAGGACCATATCCTGCTCGCCTGCCTGCATCGCGACATGTCGCCCGGACTGGAGCGCGTGCGTGCGCTTGATGACAAGTACCCGGCTGCGCGGGACCGTATCGACGCGTGGCTCGCCGTACAGATGGACATTGCCGCCACCACCTGCCACGGGGCGATGCGCCTGGTGGCAAATCTGCAGGACCACTCGCCCGAATTTCGCGACGAGATCCACAAACTCCACGAGCCGGCAGCCGGCGTACTGCGGCGCGCCGTGACGGAAATGCTGGCCGGGACCGGCCGCGATGCAGAACTGGTGTCAGCCATGCTTACCAGCCTGCTGAATGCAGCGGCGGCGAAGATGATGGAGAGCGGGGGCCGCGACGAGGTGTTGGCCGAATTGCGACGCTCCGTGCACTGCATATTGAATGCCGGCAGCCATGAAGCTGCATCGGCAGCCGTTTGACAGAGGATTCAGAGTTATGAAGAGATCACGATCTATCCAGGTGCCCGTGGGTTGCCTGGCGGTGTTGATGCTGACGGCGGGTCTCCCGGCGCTGGCTCAGGATGAGCACGCTCATCACCACCAGCACGGCGGCGGCGTGCCCGACATGGACGCCGACGGTAAGCGGCTGGAGAGCTACCAGGTCAAGCACCAGATGGACCAGGAGACCCTCGACGCGTTGCGCGCAAAGATTGCGCTTTATCGCGGCATGACGGACATGGAGCTCAATCTCAATATGTCCGCGATGGGGCCAAACTACGAATGGTACGCAAGCGAGCTTGAGATGCGGGGTGACATCGGCGTGTTGATCCTGTCTCACGGCGTGGGCGAGAACAGCGACCGGATGATGAAAGAAGCACTCAGCCCGGTCTCGGAGCGCTGGCCCACCGCCATTGGTTTCGGTATGGCCATGATGCAGTCGGCTCACTTGCAGTCGGCGGTAGATGATCTGCAGGCACGAGGCGTCAAGACCATCGTGCTGGTGCCGAGCGGCACCACCACCGAGTACAACACCCTGACCCGCCAGTGGAAGTACGTTTTCGACATGGACGATGAGGAGGCGACCTATCTGAACGTACCGAAGGTGCAGGCGGACACGACATTCGTGATGACGAGCCACTTCGCCGACCACGAACTGATTACCGAGATCATCTACGACCACGCGAAAGAGGTCAGCGAGAATCCCGCCAACGAGGTCGTGATCATCGTTGGGCATGGGCCAGAGGATGTAGAGGATAACGGCCCGGATCTCGAGATCCTGCAGGTTCACGTCGACCGCATCGTAGCGAAAAAGGAATTTGCGGACGTGAAAATCATCAACCTGCAGGACGATGCAATTCCGGCCATTCGCGAATCGAATGTCCGCAAGCTGCGGCGCTGGGTGAAGCAGGCCAACAAGAAAGGCCAGACGCCCGTCGTGGTCGCCATGGCGGCGGCCAGCCATGGCGTGCAGACCCACATACGCCAGGACCTGCGCGGGCTGGACTACGTGTTTGCCGACAGGGGCATGTCCGAGAATCCAAAGTATGTTGCGTGGATCGAATCGGTGATCGAGACCGCAATCGCCACCGAACAGCTGGCACAGACCAACTGAGAGAAACAAAATGACCAGGGAATCGACGATGCAGCCCTTCGAAGCGGGCGACATATTCATTGCCTGCACGCTCCTGAACGTACCTGACGACGATCATGCGGGTGAGGGTCGCATCTGGCAGTACGACAAGGACATGAACTTCAAGGGCGAACTGTGGACCGAAGGCGGCGAGCACTTCGTCGGCGGGCTGGAGTTCGACCCGAACGGGACTCTCTGGGCCTTCAACGATTTTGCCGTGATCCATGTCGATCCGAAGACCGCCCGGCAGCTGCCGCTCAGTGACAAGTTCCTGCCGCGCTGCTATCGCAGCGCCAGCTTCGATAAAGACGGCAATGTGTTCCTGGGCGAACACATGAAGGCGAAGAAGAAGCCTGACAACCCGATCGCGAGCCGCACAACGACCAAGTTTCCGGTGATCCCGGGCGAGGGCGTCCTGGGCTTTGGTTACGTCTATCAGTACGACAAGGACTGGAACCTCGTGAAGGTTTTTCATACAGAGTGCGCGCCCGACATGACACAGTTCAAGGGCGTCACTCATTCCAGCCTGCACCCGAGCGGCCAGTTCATCACTTATGCCACCGAAACCGGCAAGCGGCTGATGCGCTACGATGTGGTCAACGACAAGCAGATGGCCGATCTGGTCACCTACCCTGGCAACGATTTCCGCGACCGTATCTGGGTCATTGCGGTGAAGTACTTGCCCGACGGCCGGCTGTTAATTACCCGCGGCGACTACATGGAAATGCTCGACGAAGAGGGCAAGGTCCTGAAAAGCTATCCGCTGGAAACCTACGGCTGGTCCGACATCGAGATCTGCCACGATGGCAGGCACTGCCTGGTCAGCAATATCTGGGAAGGCACGGTGGTGAAGGTGAATGTGGAAAGCGGCGAAATCGTCGGCACCATCGACACCGGCTTCAAGGCGCCTAACCGGTGTTTGGCCGGGGTGGCGGAATATCCCGGCTAAGAGCAGGCCTGGGGCACCGCTAAGGCCCTGTAATTAATGGGTTTATTCTCTACTGCGCCCGCCGGCAAAACGACTACCGTAAGCGCCTTTCGAAAACCACCCAGTGACCTGAACGGAGAACGACAATGGCGAACGAGGGTTACCATGAACCGATAAACGAGCTCAGCGACGCTACGCGCGACATGCATCGCGCGATCGTTTCCCTGATGGAGGAATTGGAGGCGGTCGACTGGTACAACCAGCGCGTAGATGCATGCAAGGATGAAGAGTTGAAGGCGATACTTGCGCACAACCGCGACGAAGAGAAGGAACACGCCGCAATGGTGCTGGAGTGGATCCGGCGCCAGGATCCCAGCTTCGACTCCGAACTGAAAGACTACTTGTTTACTGACAAGTCGATCGCCCACAAGTAGCGAATCACGCAAGCCAAGCGGCTCGCGATACCGATTTCTGTCGACATGTTCGCGAGCACAGAGTAAAAATTTCCTGTGTGGCCGTGCCTTAACTATCATGGCAGTCGGCCCCTCCAGTCAGACTGCGGACACAAGCATGGTCATTGTGCATCGGTCATTGCGCAGGCAGGACTGCATGGAACTGGCGCTGGTGCTGGCCGCAATGGCTATCGACTATGACCTGCAACGCACGTGGTGGGGCTGGTGTTTGCTGGTGGCCGATATCGACGAGGCCGAGGGCCGTCGGCAACTGGCGCTCTACGAGCATGAGCAGCGCGCGCTGCAATTGCCTCTCAAGGCCGCGCCGCTGCGTACCGGTGCCAAACTTGGTGTCTTGGCCTACGTCGCTGTCCTGCTGACAGTATTCCTGTTCCAGGGCAAATTCGCCTTCGGCCATGACTGGACCCACGCCGGACGGGTTGACGTTGCAGCTATCCGGGCTGGCGAGTACTGGCGAACGATTACGGCCCTGACCCTGCACCGCGATGTGTTGCACCTGGCCAGCAATCTGCTCTTCGGCGCATTTTTCGCAGCGCTGCTCGCCGGGAGACTGGGGGGTGGGATCGCGTGGCTTGCTATCCTGCTGGCGGGCGCCAGTGGCAACTTGATGAACGCACTGGTGCAGCGCCCGGAACATCTTTCCGTCGGTGCGTCGACGGCAGTGTTCGCCGCGCTGGGGTTACTGGCGACGTATTTCTCGGTACCCGGTCGCCTCAATCAGGAGACCTGGGCGCGCCGTTGGGCCCCCATAGTCGGCGGCCTGTGGTTGCTGGCGTGGTTGGGTACTGGTGATGCGCGCACCGATATCGTCGCGCACCTGACCGGATTCATCGCCGGATTTTTGATAGGCATCCTGCTGGGGCGGATTCCCGGCCCGGGGCCGCGTGATGTTGCTCTGCAGTGGCTGACCGGGCTGATTGCTGTCGGCCTGGTGATGGGTGCCTGGGGGCTGGCTGTCCCATGGCGCTAGCCGCATTGGTTGCCTTCGCCCGCTGGCGGGGCATGTTTTACCAGGCCGGAAGCCGTGGCCGCCATGCAGCATGACAAGCGCCGGATTTGAGAGTAAATATATTTAGTTAACAACTCCCGATGACGCAAATGGCCTCTGCCGGACGGCAGATGGCGCTTGAAATAATAAGACGTCGGAGGTTGTGATGAGAACTGCCACGCGTGCGCGCTTCCATGCGCCCACACTGATTCCTGCGCTCGCGACTGCCCCCCGCTTCGGGCGGTTCACCCTCCTGCACAGACGCGCCAGGCATTTTTTCGGCTTTGTCGCGATCCTTTTGTTGACACCCGTCGCGCAGGCAGCAACGTGGACCGAGGTCGGCGATGCCGGGGAGTCGCTGGCGACGTCTGACGTGACCACGGGTGTCGGCAGTCTGACGACGATCGACGGCGGACTGATCGACCTGGGCGGCGAGGTCGACGATGTCGATCCGCCTTTGCGGTTGCCGTCACAGCGAATCTCAGCGTGGACAATGACGCTGCGATGTGGCTGTTCGACTCGAATGGCTTCCTGGTAGGAGGCGCAGACTTCTCAGATATCTTCCCAGGGTTCGACGACCGCGGGGATGATGATTGTGAGCTGCCGAGTGCGCCGTGCTTGCCGGAATTTTTCGCTGGGGATTTCGCGGGTGGCGCGACCGGGATCTACTATCTCGGCTTCAGCCTGTTTGCGACGGACCCGGTCGTTGGCCCCGGTGTTCCTTTATCTGGCTGGGATCGGTTCCCGGCCCCGTTCCAGACCGGCCCGTACACGCTGTCGCTGACCGGTGTCGAGTTTGCCGTGCTGGTGCCGCTGCCCGCCGCCGTCTGGCTGTTCGGTTCAGCCCTCGGCCTGCTGGGCTGGCTGAAACGCACAACTGCCTGAATTGAAAGCAGTGGGCAGGAAGACCCGGCCTTGTGTGCCGGGTTTTTCTTATCTGGTGAACGGCCGCTTGTGGCATTGGCCGGCGTGCATTTGGCGCGGCGGCGTTTTTACCGGCGGGCCAGACCGTGGTCGCGTACCGCAAACCAAAAAGGCATTGCTGGGGATTGGACACCTGGCCGATCGGCTCGAAAACCATGCGTTCCCGGAACGCGGTTTCCATCACGCCCAGATCAGCCCCCCGGGGCGATGTCGGTGCCGCGATCGCCCTCCCAGGTCCCGGCGAGAACGTCAGGGGGCCCAGCTTGCTATCGGTCATCGGGTTACTCCGATAAACCGCACCCCGACCCACTTGACCGCCGCCAGCAGCAGCAGCCCCCAGGCCAGCAACTGTGACACGGCCGTCAGCGACAGCTTGCCGAGTTTCGCGTAGATCATCATCGCCGCGGCAGTGCGCAGCTCCTGCCCGTAGGCTGTGATCACGGTGAGCGCGAATACGTTCTCGGCCCAGTCGAATAGCGCCGGCAGTAGCAACAGTACCCACAGGCGCCGCTCCGTGACCCAGGCGTAGCCCGTCGGCCACAGGTAGCGAAGCGAGAACGCGGCGATCGCTGCCAGGAACAGGCTGGCGAACACCGGAAAGGCGAAATCAATGACCGAGAAGAGATAATAAAGTTTTCGCGCGTTCTCCGGGTAGCCCGGGAGCTGCTCGTACACCTGGTCGACGGTCAGCGAGTTCTGCAGGTCGAAGGGCAAGTGCCCGCCGGACAATTCTGCGAAGCGCGGCCCGATGACCCCGGTGAACAGGTAAAGTGACCCGAAGGTGATCACGGCCGCCAGCAGGAACAGCGGCCACGAGCGCGAGAAGCGCAGCAACAGGTCGTTCAGGCTTTGCAAGCTCGTCCATCCCCCATTGTCCCTAGGTTACTATCTCCCGTCCGTCATTCCGAGCCGGACGTCTATGGCATCGACGACCTGAAGCGCGACCGCCGCGAGTGCTGGGACGGCGTGCGCAACTACCAGGTACGCAACATGATGCGCGACGACATGCGCAAGGGCGACCTGGCGTTTTTCTATCATTCGAATTGCGCCGAGCCGGGTATCGTCGGTGTGATGCGCATCGTCCGCGAGGCTTATCCCGATCACACCCAGTTCGACCCGCAGTCGAAGTACTATGATCCGAAGAGCAGCCCGGATGAGCCCCGCTGGCTGATGGTGGACGTGGGCTACAAGCGCAAGCTCAAGCGCACGATTACGCTGGCCGAACTGAAGGCGCATCCCGCACTCAGCGAGCTGCCCCTGGTCCGGCGAGGCAACCGGTTGTCGGTGATGCCCGTGACCGACGCCCACTGGGACCTCATTCTCGGGCTCGAGTAGCCGGGGACGCGTGTGGACCGGACAGAGCGTTTCTACAAGATTCATCGCCTGCTGACACAGCGCCGCTTCGTCAGTCGGGACGATTTCCTGGACGAACTCGGTGTGTCGCGTGCCACTTTCAAACGCGACCTCGAGTACCTGCGCGACCGCTTCAACATGCCCATCGTTTGGGATCGGGACCAGGGCGCATACCGGCTGGATGAAAATGCGCCGCAGGCCCACCTGTTTCAGCTGCCCGGGCTCTGGTTCAGTGCGGAAGAAGTGCACGCGCTGCTCACGATGGAACACCTGCTGGAGCGCTTGCAGCCCGGCCTGCTCGGTGCTCAGGTGCGGCCGCTGCGAGAGCGCATTCGCCGCATTCTCGACAGCGGCGATTTCAGCGCCGAAGATCTCACGCGCCGCATCCGGATCTTGCAGATGGGTGTCAGGCCCGTCGAACCGGAGAGCTTCCAGGCGATTTCTTCCGCGCTGTTGTCGCGCCGGCGTTTGCGTATCGAGCATTTCCGCCGGGCAGCGAACGAAACGCTGACCCGCGACGTATCGCCCCAACGCCTGGTGTTTTACCGCGACAACTGGTACCTGGACGCGTGGTGCCACCTGCGCAAGGGTCTGCGCACTTTTTCCGTAGACGCCATCGGCAACGCGGTGGCGCTGGGCAAGCGGGCCCGCGAAATCAAGGACGAAACGCTGGACGAGCACCTCGGTGCCGGTTTCGGCATTTTTTCCGGCCGAGCTTCCCACACGGCGGTGCTGCGTTTTTCACCGCTGCGTGCCCGCTGGGTATCGAGGGAAGTCTGGCATCCGGAGCAGGATGGCCAGTACGAACTGGATGGCGCCTACGTGCTGAAGGTGCCTTACTCCGATTCGCGCGAATTGATCATGGATATCCTGAAGTACGGACCCGACGTGCAGGTGCTGGCGCCGGCGGTGCTGCGCGAACAGGTGCGCTTGCAGCTGGACCAGGTGCGCAAACTCTATCGCGACTGAAGGTCTTGGTATCAGGCGGGTTTGGTGACCAGGAACTTGTCGAAGCCGTGCTCGCGGAGCAGGCTCGCCCCCAACTCCCGGTCTTCATCCAGGACCTCGATGTAGTATCCCTGGTCGGCGCCGGCGATCGCCACGTGGCCGCCATAGGCGAGATCCAGCACCCGCACGCCTTCGCTTTCGAGCAGCGACTTCATCACGGCGAAGGTGCCGGCGTCGAAGACAAATGCGAGTCGTTGAACGGCCATCGATGAACCTGGGTCACTACGAAGAGGCGAATGATAGCGCGGGACGCGGTGCCGAAAAGAAGGCATGGGGCACAATATTCCCGCCGGACAACGGCGACGGATTGCAGCGGCCCGATGCGGCTTGCTCTGGCACCCGCCTCGCGGCTCAGTCAGTCGCTGGTCCGCGACCGCCGATAGTCGATCACTACCAGTATTCCGAACTGCAATATGCACAGGCTACCCAGGCCAAGGCTCGTCGCGACACGCACCCCGTCGGTATCCGTCGCCCCGCGCCACAGCAGGTAGATGCCCGCGGTGAAGAAGGCGAGACGGTAAGCCAGGCTGCCGGCGCGGCGAATGATTGCTGAGATCATGCTGGGGCAAGGTTAACGCTTTGGCTGACAAAGGTTTCGCCGCTTCACCTCAGGTGGATCTGCTATAGTCGCGCCCCCGCGGCCGGTCGCACCTGCCGCCGTCGCCTGGTGCGGCTTCTCCTGATCTTTCGCTGGCCCGTTAACATGATCGACGCATCCCGTGCCCGGCTGATCCTGCTGTTTGGCCTCGTGACCTACGGCATGGGCCAGTCCCTGCTCTACGTCATCTTCGGCCCACTGGCCCGTGAAATCGGCCTCGCGGAATGGCAGTTCGGGGTACTGATCGCCGCGTCGAACGTTGCCATTGTGATCTGTTCGCCACTGTGGGGTCGCGCCAGCGAGTCCGTGGGGCGCAAGCCGGTCTACCTGCTGGGGATGGCGGGGTTTGCGGTGGGTTACGCCGGATTGGCCTTCGGCATCCAGGCGGGGCTATGGGGCTGGGTCGCACCGATGCCCCTGTTCCTGATCCTGCTCGGCGCGCGGCTGGTCTATGGCGTGATGGCCGCTGCCATTCAGCCCGCTGCAACGGCTTATGTCGCCGATACGACCGATGCCGCCGGCCGCGGACAGGGCATGGCATTGATCGCCGCATCGGGTGGTATCGGCACCGTCATTGGCCCGGCTTTCGGCGGCCTGCTCGCGCGCTTCGGCGCCGTGGTGCCCATGTACGCGGCCGCCGGGCTGGCCCTCGTCGCCATGGCCGTGACCGTGGCCACGCTCGCTGAACCACCGCGTCATGTGCACATTGAAAAAGCCGCCCGGCTGCGCGTGGGCGACCGCCGGGTGTTTCCGTACCTGCTTGGCTGGTTCGTGGTGTTCATGGTCTTTACCGGCGTGCAGGTGGTCACGCCGTTTGTCATTGAAGACCGCTTCGGCGTGTCTGGTCGCGAGGCCGTCACGCAGGTGGCGATGTTCGCCTTGCTGTCCATGGCCCTGGTCACCCTGGTGGTGCAGATCGTCGTGATGCAGGTCTGGAAGCTCAGTCCGCGTTTCCTGTTGCGCTACTCGTTTTTTCTGTTCGCCGCGTCGCTTGTCCTGCTGGTTCTGGCCGGCGAACTCTGGCAACTCTACGCGGTGTTTGCGCTGATGGGCCTGTCCGTCGCAATGGCCACGCCGGGGCTGAACGCGGCGGCCAGTCTCAACGTAGAGCCGAACGAGCAGGGTGCGGTGGCCGGGCTGCTGGCCGCGGCACCCGCCTTCGGTATGATCTTCGGCCCGGCCATTGGTGGTGCGATCTACAACCTGTCGCCGGCGACGCCGATGCTGGGCGGGGCGGTGCTCTGTGCCGCCCTGGGTTGTTACTTCCTGTTTATCGAGATTCCCGACCCGCAGTCGGCGGCGCCGGCCAGTTCCCCGGTATCGAGCTGAAACACACACGTCGTCGTGCGGCAGGCAGATGTGCGGCCTCGCCCGACCGGCCAGCCGTGTTGCTTACAGCGAATCGACGTGTGCGGCCCAGGTCCCCGGGTGCGTGGCAGCGGACCCGTCCAGGCCGATGGTGTCGAACAGGCTGGCAGCCAGGCACAGGTTGGAGGACACAGCCGGCAGGCCGGTATCTGCCTGCGCGGTGAGAATCGCACGCAACGACGGCATCCCGGTGCCGCTGAACAACACCGCGTCCACCCCTGCCAGATCCAGCGTTTCGAGGACCTCCAGCGCTTGCTGGCTGCCCAGTTCATAAATCCGGTGTAGGTTTTCGCTGGGCAGCTGCGCATGGCCGACCACCCGCACCTGGAAACCGCGGTCGGTCCAGTACTCCACGCCAGGGTTCAGCAGCCACTCCGGGTAAGGTGCGACGATCGCAATCTTTGCCGCGTCCAATGCCCTGAGCCGCGCTTCAATGGCCGCCGCCGCGGTCACCACCGGGTAGCCAAAACGGTCCTGCAGGCGGGCCACGAGTTGGCGTTCTTCTGCGTACCCGTGCAGGTAGGTGGAGCCGGTGCACGCGAAACCAAAGGCGTCCAGCGTCAGTGAGTCGTAGCGTTCGAGGGTCTGCGCAAGGTCAGCGATATAAGAGAGCAGCCGGCGCCTCGGGTCGGGATCCAGGCACACCAGCCGCGCGGTCACGAGCCCGACGCCCGCTGGCCGCAGGGCCAGCATTTCCGCTTCCACGGTGGGGTTGGCCTGCGGTGTGCCGATGCCTAGCAGGCCTTTCGCCGCGTATTCGGTGGGCCGGATGCTCACCCGGAAGTCAGGAAGCCCTTCATTTCGACCAGGCCGGCCGCCACCGCGTCGGCGCCTTCCTCGTGCACGTAGTGCCCCACACCCGGCACCTTCAGCGTGCGGTCGTTGGGCAGTCCGGCTTCCAGGCGCGCGAGTTCTTCCGGCGTCTTGCGACGATCCAGTTCGCCCCAGACGATGACCGTCGGCAGGCGCGCCTCGGCCAGCAGCGGCTCCTCGTCCGGCGCTTCGTACTGGCCCATCATCGTGGTCATGCCTGCCAGGTAGCCCTCGCTCTGCGACGCGCGTTGCAGGTTGTCCATCACCTCATCGGTGATGATGTCGGGGTTGATGAACGAACCCTTGATCATGCTTTCGCGGAAATCGCGCTTGCCGAGCTGCTTGGCGAGAAGACGCTGCATCGGGAAGAAGTAATACTGCGAAATGGCCGGCACGCCCGAATTGATTATTCCCGGGTTCATCAACACCAGGCCGCGCACTTCCGGTTCGCTGACGGCAACCCGCAGTGCAATGGAGCCGCCCAGCGAATGGCCGCCCACGATTACGTCATCGAGTCCCAGCGCGCGAATGAAATCGCCCATCACGCGTGCCTGGTTCGCGTTCCGGTAGTCGAAGTCCGCCGGTTTGGCCGACAGGCCGAAGCCCGGCATGTCGACCGCAATCACCTGGTAGTCGTCGGCCAGCAGTGGCGCCACCAGCCGGAAAGACTGCAGCGAGTTGCCGAAGCCGTGAATCAGCAAGAGCGTTGGCCGGTCCGGCCCCGCTTGCCCGTATTCCCGGTAGCGCAGCTCCAGGCCATCGACCGTGACGAACCGATCGTCCGGGCCGGCCAGTTGCCTGGCCGGTGCTTCCTCGACGCCGGACGGCCAGTACGCGAGCACCAGGAGTGCCACCCAAGCCACAGCGAGAAAGCCCACGAAACCGATGCCAATTCTGCGCAGTATTTTCATTGATAGGTCTCCTGCGAGAATTCTAGCCTGATCAGCGAGCATTGCCCGCGTCGGCTCATTTCATCACCTCTCTATGGTGGGAGCGGCTTCAGCCGCGACAAACCGCTAGCTAGATCTGATCGCGGCTGAAGCCGCTCCTACCGCAGAAGGGTAGTTCCACGGTGAATGCGGCCAGGGCCAGAGTACAGTTGTTATGTCCAGCTGCAGCGACTCGTCAACCCTGGGAGCACGGCCGCGTTATTCTTCTCATGGCTGCGAGAACCGACAACGCAATCGCCGTGAACCGCTTCGGCCTGGGTGCGCGGCCAGGCCAAATTATGGCCCCCGGGGATGACCCGCGGGGCTGGCTGCTGGCGCAGATAAGCCGGCCGCAGCCGCTGCCTGCCGCAGTGCAGGCCCTGCCGCCCTCCGCCGAAGTGCTCGCAGAGTTTCAGGCCGTTCGCCAGCAGATGCGCCAGGCTCGCCGGGACGCGAAGACCAAAGATCCGGTGCGGCAGGTGCGCAACATCCTGGGCCCGGCCTACCGCGCGCAGGTAATGGCCCGCTATGCGGCGGCAGCGAAGACAGACACCCCCTTCTACGAGCGGCTGGTGCACTTCTGGACCAACCACTTCGCGGTCTCTGCCGACAAACCGCCGGTGACCGCACTGGCCGGCGGTCTCGAAAACGAGGCGATCCGGCCTCACGTGACGGGCAACTTCGCCGATATGCTGCTTGGCGTTGAACAGCATCCCGCGATGCTGCTGTATCTCGACAACCAGGCTTCCATCGGCCCGAATTCGACGGCGGCCAAACGAGCTGTGCGCCTCCGGCGCACACAGCGCAAACTCGACATCAACGAAAATCTCGGCCGCGAAATTCTCGAACTGCACACGCTCGGCGTTGGCGGCGGCTACACGCAGCAGGATGTTATGAGTCTCGCGAAAATTCTGACCGGCTGGTCCGTGGGTGGCGGACAAGGGCCGTTGCGGGAAGGCGCGCCCGGCGAATTCCAGTTTCGCGCAAAGATCCACGAACCCGGAGCGCAGACCGTACTCGACAAGCCTTACCCGCAGCAGGGCCTCGAGCAGGGGCGGGCCGTGTTGCGCGAGCTGGCCGTGCAACCGGCCACGGCGCGTTTCCTGGCCACCAAGTTGGTGCGCCATTTCGTTGCCGACGAGCCGCCCGCCGCAGCCGTCGATCGCGTGGCAGCGGCCTACCTGCAAAGCGGCGGTGAACTGCAGGCAAGCTACGCGGCGTTGATAAATTCGCCGGAAGCCTGGGCCGAGCCGCTGGCCAAGCTGAAAACGCCCCACGATTACCTGGTGTCAGCGGTGCGGGCCCTTGAGGTCCAGCCCAAGGGTGAGCGCGAGGTGGTCGGTTCGCTGATGCTGATGGGCCAGCCTGCCTACCGGCCCGGCTCGCCGGCGGGGTGGCCCGATACAGCGGCCGACTGGGACGGTGCCGACGGGTTGATGAAACGCATCGAATGGGCAGGCGCGGTCGGCCGCCGCGCGGGTGCCAGCGTAGACCCGGTGCAACGTGGCGACGCAGTGCTCGGGCCGGTATTCAGTGACTACAGCCGCACGTGGATCAGTCGCGCCGAGAGCCGCACGCAGGGGCTGACCCTGCTCCTCGCCAGTCCCGAGTTTCTGCGGAGGTAAAGGCTATGGATCGCCGACAATTTCTAGCCGCCGCCGGCGCTGGCGGGTTCGCCCTGGCATGCCCCGGCCTCGCGCTGGCCCGGACCGCGAGCGATGCGCGCCTGGTCGTGGTAATTCTTCGCGGTGCCCTCGACGGCCTGGCCGCGGTGCCCGCCGTCGGCGATCCGAACTATCGGCGCCAGCGCGGCGCGCTGGCCATCGACGCGCCGGGCACCGCAGGCGGCGCACTGGCTCTGGATGACAATTTCGCGTTGCATCCGGCGTTAACCGGACTGCACGCGCGCTACCAGCAGCAGGAGTTGCTGGTATTTCACGCCGCGGCCACGCCGTACCGCGAGCGATCTCATTTCGACGGCCAGGACTGGCTCGAAGCGGGCGCCGCCCATGCGCGCGACGGCTGGCTGAATCGCAGCCTGGCGAGCCTGCCGAACGCGTTGTCCGGTGAACGGGGTATCGCACTCGGAACCACCATGCCGCTGGCATTGCGCGGCGCTGCACCGGTAACCACGTGGGCGCCATCGCGCATGGCGGATGCCGATGAAGACACCCTGAATCGTATCGGCCTCTTGTACGCAGAGGACCCGTTACTGGCGCAACGTTTCGGTGAAGCCCTGGCAGCTGCCGAAATTGCCGGGACCATGGGCGGTGCCGGTCCCGCGTTCGGTAAGCGCGCCTTCGAACAACTTGCCCGCGCGGCCGGCCGTTTCCTGGCTGCACCTGTCGGGCCACGGGTGGCCGTACTGGAATCCGGCGGCTGGGATTCGCACGCCAACCAGGGTGCGGCGAACGGCCAGCTGGCAAACCGGTTGCAGGGACTGGACCGGGGCCTTCAAGAACTTGCCAGCGCCCTCGAATCCGCGTGGGCCGACACCGCCGTGCTGGTGGTCACCGAGTTTGGCCGCACCGTGGCGGTGAACGGCACCAACGGCACCGATCACGGCACGGCCAGTTGCGCCTTTTTGCTCGGAGGCGCAGTCGCCGGCGGCCGGGTCGTGGCCGACTGGCCCGGCCTCGCTGGGGGCGACCTTTACCAGGGCAGGGACCTGCGGCCCACGATGGATCTGCGGCGTGTTTTCAAAGGCGTCTTGCACGATCACCTGGGCGTTGCCCCGGCCCGTCTCGAAGACCGGGTATTTCCCGGCAGCCGCGCAGCAGCACCATTAGGGAATCTCCTTAGTTCGTAACGCGGCGGTGGCCACCTGAGGTGGTAGCATCGTGAACAGAGTTTTCCGGAGAGTCGCCCATGCGCTGCGTATTCGTCACATTCCTGCTGTTGTTGAGTTGCTTGCTGGCCGGGCCCGCAGCGGCGCAGAGCTTTGCCGACTACTCGGGCCGCGATCTCTACATGCGCTTTTGTGCCAGTTGTCATGGTGTGACCGGCGCGGGCGATGGCCCGGTGGGCCAGGGGATGGCAGTCATGGTGCCCGACCTGACAACTCTCAGTCGTCGTTACGGTGGGCAAATTGATACGACGAGAATGCGGGAGATCATCGACGGCCGCGCGGTAGTGGTGGCCCACGGCACCCGCACGATGCCGGTCTGGGGCTACGAGTTCTGGGTCGAAGAAGGCGCCGACATGGAGGCCGAGGCCGCCGTGCGTACCATTGTCGACCGGCTGATCGCATACCTGCGGACTCTTCAGACCTGAATTCGGGTGCAGGGGGTTCCATGACGGCAAGGGCATCATGACCGGCGCGGCCCCGGCACCTTTCGACTCCGTACGCGACTACGTGCGCGCGCTGGAGTCACGCAAGCGTCTGCTGCGCCTGGAAGCCATGGACCAGGATCGCTACGAACTCACGGCCTTTGCCTATCGCCTGGTCGATCGATACGGCAAGGAACGCGCACCGGCCTTCCTGGTGGAAAAAATCAAGATCGGCGGCGAGTGGCGGGAAGGCCCGGTGCTAGCCAACCTGTACGGCAGCTGGCCCGACGAAGCGCTGCTGTTCGGGGTACCCAGGATCAACGACGATCCGCACGCGATGTATTGTGCGGTTATCGAGCAGCTCACCGCGCGCCTGGACGACGCCGGCATGTGGCAGCGCATTCCCCCGGTGGCTGTCGATGCCGCCGACGCGCCGTGCAAGGAAGTGCGAGTGACCGGCGACGATATCAATATAGAAAATTTCGCTTTTTTGCAGAGCAACCCTGCTGACGCCGGCCGCTATATCAATATGGGCGCGGTATTCGTCAGCGATCCCGAATTCGGCAGTAACGTCGGCACCTATCGCTGCCAGATCAAGGGGCCGCGCAAAATTGGCGTGAACCCGGAACCCGGACAGCACGGCTGGTTGTTGCTGAACGAAATGAAGCGGCGCGGCGACAAGGTGGCAAAGGTCGCCGTCGCCGTGGCACCGGATCCACTCACGTTCTGCGCCAGCAGCACCAAGATGGCGGGCTACAAGGAAGACGAGCTGGAGTTCGTCGGCGGCCTGCGCGGCAGCCCGTTGCGGGTAGTGCGCTGCGAGACCTGCGACATTCACGTACCCGCCAATTCCGAGTTCGTGATCGAGGGTGAAATCCCGCTGGACGAGTTCGAGACGGAAGGGCCCTATGGCGAAATGTACGGTTTCCAGGGGCCGTCGAAGAAAGATAATTTCTTCATGAATATCAAGGCGTTGACTCACCGACGGGACCCGTGGGTGCTGAACTCCTTTACCGGCCTGACCTGGGACATGCCGAAGGCGCCGCAGGTGTCATCGAACCTGTTCATGTACAAGCGCCTGATCCCGAATCTGACGGGGCTCTACTCGCCCGCGGGCGCGAGCGGCGTCATTGTCATCAGCATCAAAAAGCGTTTCCCGGGTCAGGGCATGTCGGCGGGACAGTACGTCGCAGCCAACCCGGCCCTGAACAAAGTCGTGATCGTGGTCGACGATGATGTCGACATCATGGACCCGGGCGCGGTGATCAAGGCCCTGGGTGCCCGCTGGCAGCCGACTGCCAGCGTGGTAGTACCGCAGACCCAGATGATGATGCCGGATCCCAGCCGGCAGACACCGATGCTGTCGAGCAAGATCGTCATCGACGCAACGCGCCAGTTCCCGCAGGAGGGCGGCCCGGCCTGGTGGCCGGCCACCAATCGTGAGCTGCTGGAACAGGGTGCGAAGGATGCCTTCACGCTGGTAGACCAGAACTGGGACACTTACCTGAAGGACTGGAAAGAAAGCGACAACTAAAAGGAGTCAATGGTCATGTCGAAGATGGACGAAATTCGTGAGCGTGTGCATAACCGTGCCGAGCGCTGGGAACACCGTCTCGAGGCCCTGGAGTCACAGCTGGAGGGCACGGGCGAACAGGCCATGAAACGTGTGCAGGACACTGCCCTTGCCCTGTCCGAGGCTGCCGAAGCCCTGGAACAAAAGCTGGAACCCGCGGGGCAGGAGCTGCGCGAGTCCCTGGGAGAGCTGCGCGTACAGATGGCCCTGGGCAAGGCGGAAACCCGCGATGCCTTCGAAGCAGAAAGCAAGAAAGTGCGTCAGCGGCTGCACGCGGCGGAACACCTGGTTGACGAGCTTGGCGACGAACTGGAAGATCTCGCGGCCAGAGAAACAGAGCTGTTCGTGCGGACCGGTGACCGTCTGCGGTCCGAACTGGAGGCGGCAGAGCTGCAGTTCAGC
>CAMYJV010000051.1:0-17006 GCA_947258805.1 uncultured Gammaproteobacteria bacterium
TTCTTCGTCTACGCTGCTGGACCGTGGCACGCCATAGATTCGGCCAGCCAGGTCGGTGGTGCCCGGTCTTTGCTGCTTGGACACCGGTGCGCAGAAAATAATGAAGTTCTGGTCGAGCAGCTGGCGAGTCTCCTGCCAGTACAGCGCTCCCACCGTGGCCTGAACCGGGCCTTCGAAATTGGACGTGAAGCGAACCTCGTTAGTGAATTGATCCGTATCCGTTTTCGCCCTCGCCTGGTTGTGAGCCAGCTGCAGCGGTGCCTGGTAGTCCTGGTCGTAGGAATCGAAGGCATTGAAGTTGGTCCATCCCGCGGTATAGGTGAAGGTCCCGAAATCCGCATCCAGGGAAGCTGCGATGGCCCCCCGGAAGGTCTGCTGGTCCGTGCCGTCGTAATCCTGCCCCGTGAACGGATCCGCGCTCAGCGTGACCTGGCGACCGTCCGCGTCGCCGTAGGTCTCCGGAAAGCAGAAACCGGGGCCGTAGTCCGCCAGGCCCAGGCTGGTGTAATTAAAACCTGCGCTGGTACCTACGCCGAAGTTGTTATTTACCGCGCTTACGGGATACAGCAGGAACTTGTTCCCCGGCGTGCACGTATAAGTTGCGCCGGGATTGAGGTCCACCAGGCCGTCGCCGTTGGCATCCTGCGAAATGCGGATCGGCAGGGTCCCGGTCTCATTGCCGGGCTGGCCGGGTTCAATGATTGTGTACTGCCACGTGTTGTCCTGGCTCTGATTCGGGGTCGCCTGCAGCTCATCCGGCAGCCCGCCCCCGATGTTCGCCACGGGCCGGAGCTCGTAGTCTTCGTCGGTATACTCTACGCGGGCCTTGATCTTGATCGCGTCCGTTGGCGTAAACACCACCGTAAAGGCGCCACCCCACCCGTCTGTGCCTCCCACATCATTGCCGCTGACACTGTTCTTATAACGACCGTCCTCGTCCCACCAGACGCCAGCCACGCGTACGGCGAGGAACTCTTCCAGACCCGCCACCGGTGCCGAATAGGCAAAGTCGATCTGCTGCTGGCCGTCTTCGGCAAAGTCCACGCCGATGCGGCCTTCCGGATCGGGCCCAGGCTCCTTGGTGATGTAGCTGAGCGCACCGGCAAAGGCCGCACGGCCGAATAACGCACTCTGCGGACCCTTCACGATCTCGATGCGCTCGACATCGTTCAGCAGGCGACGGTTGGCCAGCAGACCGGATCCGGCACTGACCAGGTTCTCGGTCGTGACGTCGATGCCATCGATCAGAAAGGCAACATTGGACCGGCCCCGCGTGTTCGACAGGCCGCGAATGGCGACACGGGTATCCGCCGGCCCGAAGGAGTTGTCGAACTGCACGCTCGGGTCCAGCTGGACGATGTCGTTCAGACTATTGATGTTCTGCCGTTGAATCTGCTCGGCACCAATCGCCGTAATGGCGATGGGCACGTCCTGCAGGCTTTCCTCGCGGCGGCGCGTCGAGACGACAATTTCGTCCATCTGCGCCCAGCCAGCCAGAGGCAACAAGGACAATGCCGGCACTGCCGCAGCCATCGCCACTCCCAGTGCCGTAAATGCTTTACCCCGCGACATTTCTTCCCCCAGTCGTGTCAGCCGATAGCTTGGGCCGCGGTCCCTGATCGACCCGCGGCATAGTCCGTCGGCTCCCAAGGACCCACCCCCGTTAATCTGCATCTTCCTGCGACCTGCGGATTGGATACGCGCATGCGTTAACGCGGCCAGCCCCCGGGCCAGCGCAGACCATATATGATGAACCGGCGAAAAGAAAAGGTTGCCGGCCACAACTCGTGGCGGGCGCACCACTAGATGACCACTGAGTGGCCTCCGCACCCCCGTCCGCATCGGCAGATCAGGTTTTTGATCGCCACGCACCTGTTTCAGAAGCGGTAGCTGGCCCGGACCCCCACGGTCCTCGGGTCCGGGAGAATGCCGAAGGTATACAGTGCACCGAAGCCGGCCGTGAAGCCCGTCTCGGCGACCTGCCGCCCGAAGTCGGGGCCCGTACCGCCCGTGCGAATAGTGTCGTCATCAAAGACATTGTCTATATAGACGATGGCTTCCCACTTCTCGGCCGACAGGCCCAGCCGGGCATCCACGAGCCAGTAATCATCGAACTTTGTGAAGCTGTTCTCATCGAGGAAACGCTCGTCCTCCCAGCTAGCGTTGATATCCACGAACCAGTCGAAATCAAGGTTCCTGAACTGGCGGGTGTAGTTGGTCTGCAACACGATCGCATTCTGGGGCGTGCGCTCCAGGTCGTTGCCGGAAAGATCGAAGTTGCAGGTCTTGAATTCCTGAGGCGTACCGGCAAGGCCGGTGACAACGTCACAACGGCCGAGCTGCGCGGCACGCAGCAGGGCCGCAGTTTGCAGGTCGAACTCCGTGTATTCGGCGTCCAGGTAGGTGTAGGCCGCGGTTAGCGTCAGGCCCTCGGCGAACCAAGGTTGCCACGTGGCCTCCACCTCGACACCCCACACCTCAGCCCCGCCGGCGTTGAGCACCCGCGGCTGCTGCTCGTCCCCCACCAGGATCTGCGTACTGAGCTGCTTGTCCGTGTAGTCCTGAAAAAATAACGCCGCGTTGGCCTGCAGAAAGCCACCGACTTCCCAGGATGACTTCGTACCGAATTCCCAGGCTTCCAGCTTCTCCGAGTCGAACCGGTTCTCGACGATCTCTGTCGCCGAGCCGCCCCCGGCCAGTTGATTGATGCCGCCGGGTTTCTGACCCTGGGCCCAGAAGAAGTACAGCAGGACGTCGTCCGTCGGGAACCACTCCAGCGTGACCTTCGGCGTGCTGAAGCTTGATGACTGACTGCCCTCGATATACTTCCAGTCGCGAAACAGCGGCGATGGCGGCGGCGGGTTGAAGAGCTCGGGATTCAACACCACCTCCGCTTCGCAAGCGACATCGTTCAACGACGCATTGGCAGCAGTCAGATTATCCTCGTTGTTCAACGGGTTGCCGGGACCAGGGGAGAATCCCAGGCTCGAACAGGAACTCTTCGCTGGCCGCAACAGTGTGAAGTCCTCGTCCACGTAGCGGGTCTCGAAGGTCAGCTGCCACCGCTCGGTTAATGCCCACTGGATCATGAGGTAAGCCGACCAGGACTCGGTGTCGGCTTCCCAGGATGTGGCATTGAAATAGGGATCATCGAATCCCGTCGCACTGGTAAAGCCGGACAGCGGCAGCAGCCGGGCATACTCCTGCCACGAAGCGACGGTGCCGTTCTGGCCGTTGCAGACCCGCCGATCGAAATCACTGGAACGTGGCACTCCGTACTTTGCGTTCGCCACGGGGCTCAGATTCGGGTCCCCGCGAGAAGACTTTGTCACGGGCGCACAGGAAACAATGAAGTTCTGGTCCTGAAGCTTCCTGTCTTCCTGCCAGTACAACACACCCAACGTGGCCTGCACCGGACCATCAAAATTCGATGTAAATCGGAATTCCTGGCTGAACTGTTCAGTGTCGGTCGTCAAGCGGGCTTGCTGTTGCGCGAACAGCGTATCTGGCCGACCCTGGGCCTGGTAGTCCTGGTCGTAGGTCTCGAAGCCGTTGAAATCCGTCCAGCCGGTGTAGAACGCAAATGTACCGATGTCCGCGTCCAGGGACGCAAAAATCGATGCGCGGAAGGTGTCCTGCTCGGTACCCCGGTAGTCCTGGCCAGTGAACGGATCTTCGCTCAGCGTCACCGCGCGGCCGTTCGCACTGCCGAAAGTTTCCGGCAGACAGTAACCGGGACCGAAATCCGCGAGCCCGGTGGACTGGAAACCGAAGATGGTGCCAACGCCCAGGTCTGCGTCCAGCGCGCTGGTTGGGTAGAGCCTGAACTGGTTACCGGGCTCCCGGCAGGTATAGGTGCTGCCGGGGTTCAGGTCTGGCAGACCATCGCCATTGGCGTCGCGGCTGATCCTGATCGGTTCGGTGCCCGTCTCATTGCCCGGCTGTCCCGGTTCGATAATGTCCCACTGCCAGGTATTGTCCTGGCTTGCATCCGGGGTCGCCAGTAGTTCCGCCGGCAGCAACCCACCGATGCGCACGGCCGGCCGCAGCTGGTAATCCTCATCCGTATATTCCACCCGCGCCTTGACCTTAATCGTCTCCGTTGGCGTCAACACACCGGTGAACGCGCCGCCGAAACCATTCGAGCCCCCGACGTCATTACCGGACACGCTGTTCTGGTAACGACCGTCTTCATCCCACCAGACACCGGATACGCGCACGGCCAGCAAATCCTCCAGGCCCTTGACCGGCGACGAAAACGAAAAATCGATCTGCCGTTGGCCATCCTCGGCAAAATCCACGCCTACCTGGCCCTCGGGCTGCGGACCGGGTTCCTTCGTGACATAGCTGATCGCACCGGAGAAAGCGGCCCGACCAAACAGCGCGCTCTGCGGGCCCTTCACGAGCTCGATGCGCTCCACGTCATTCAGCAACCGCCGGTTTGCCAGCAGGCCCGAACCGGCACTGATCACGTTTTCCGTGGTCACATCGATACCGTCCACCAGGAAGGCGACATTGGAGCGCCCGCGGGTATTCGATAGACCACGGATTGTAATGCGCGTGTCCGCCGGGCCGTAAGCATTATCGAACTGCACGCTGGGGGCGAGTTTGACGATATCCGTCAGGGAATTGATATTCTGCCGCGCGATCTGCTCGGCACCAATGGCTGTAACCGCAATGGGCACGTCCTGCAGGCTCTCTTCTCGACGCCGCGTGGTAACGACAATCTCTTCGATCTGCGCCCAACCGGAACCAGGAAACAAACTCAGCATCGGCAACGCAGCTACCAGAGATGCGCCAAGCGCCGTTGTCGTTTGTCCTCTCAAACTCTGCGCCTCCCCAGACTGCAAGACCTTGCAAGGTGCCAGGAACCTGCCCACCCAAGAGCGCGCTGTGATCCCCCGATACACAGCACGCTGACATCAGCTAAATCACTCCGGCCCTCCAGCTGCGCGCCGCGATCTGAACTTTTGTATTGCTAACACTCTGGAAGTATATGACAGGAGCCCGCCGGCCGCCGCAGCCGGGACAGATCAGGTGGTGATCTCGTAGAAGATTCGCCGCGCTTTATCCTTGCCGATCATTTTGCTGATCATGCCCTGGGCTTTGTCCTGGGTGCGGATATCGGCGACGAATGTCTCGTGAAAGGAACGAATGCTCGCCAGTTTTGCCGGATCCTGGACCGGCTCCGCCGCTTCAATCTGTCGCATGTAGTAGTCGAGATACTGCATGGCACAGGCGTGCAAATCTTCGTAGCGGTCCTGCTTGAACATACCCATGATGGTGCAGTCCCGACGGTACTTCTTCATCCACTCGGGATAGCGATCGGCGGCCGCAAAGGGCGGGTAGCGGTCGAGGATTGCGTGCAGCGGATCCACCCACCTCTGCCGGTACTCCGGGTCATCGAAGGGACAGTTCACGTTCAGGTGCCCGATGACCTTACGCTTGGTCAGCAGGCAAAAGAACAGGAAGATCGGTGCGTCGTAAACCGGCTCCGGGTAAAAGATCATGTTGATCTGGTCCAGCGGCGGCAGTTTGACCCGGAAACGCATCGCGAAAAGCTTGCGAAACTTGTCTGCCTCCCAGTTGTAATGGTCGGCGTCGAGAACCTTGAGAAAAGACTTCGGCTTAGCGAGTTCCGGATCCAGCGTAACGGGTCGTAGCGGCACGGACTGGCCAATGCGCTGCACGGCCTCGTCCATCAGCTGGTCCAGCGCGCTCATGCGGTCGTGGCTGTCTCCACGTGTTTTTCGAAGTCGCAGGTGACGTCCTGGAAGATCGCGTTGGGCTCGAACATGAAGGTCCGGAAATTCACGTGGCCCTGGCCCCCGGCCAGCCCGGTGGGCTTGATAAGGCCGGCCCCCGACGTGACCGCGCCAAAGTTCTGCCGGCCGCGAAACATCATCGGATCCCAGCCGTGGTACATGTAGGTCATGCCCGGCTGCATGGCGGCCGTTACGTGGGCCATCGCTATGAATGAACCATAAGTATTGAACACGCGGATCAGGTCGCCGTCGGCTACCTCGCGGGCCGCGGCGTCCTGCGGGTTTACATAGATGTCCGGTTCGCCCCGTTGCAGACCTACCAGCAACGGGTCATCACGCCACATGCTGTGAATCCCGTGGCGCGCGTGGCCCATCACGAAGCGCAGCGGATAGCCTTTCGCGCCCAGCGGCGCGCGGTGGGTCGGCAAGGCCTCGCCTTCCTGCAGGAACCAGTCGTGATCGATGTAGAACTGCTGACGGCCCGTGAGCGTGTGGTACGGCTTCTTGTCGTTCACGCTGCGAATCATGGTGTCCCGATACGGGGAGGCCGGACCGTAAATCAGGCCATCGGAATCCGGTACGCGCGTGATGCCGTTGCTTGCCAGCTTGTCGAAAGACTCCTTGGGAAACCCGGGGTTCACCGCCAATTGAAAATCCAGCGCATCGCGCATGCTTGTATACGCGCCGTTCTTCGTAAACATCGTGTGGAACTGGGTGAAGTCGCGCTTCACAGGCATGCCGAAATAATTATCGTCTATAGGCGCAATGCCTCTTGCCTGCGCGCGCTCGCTGATCGCCTGCGCCAGTCGATTGAACACCTCGAAGTCGTCCACCGCCTCACCGAGCGGCGGCACCGCAGCATCCAGGACCTGCAGGTAGGGCGTCCACTGCCACATCATGATGTCCTGGCGTTCGTAGTGATGCGCCACCGGCAAGACGTAGTCCGAGTACATGGAAGTCACGCCCATGTCCGTCGCACACGACACAATGGTCTCGAGTTGCTCGAAAGCCTCCTGCCGCCAGCGTTTGCCCGACGCCCGCCAGTTCGCGGCATTGCTCCCCATGTAGAAACCCATCTTCCACGGCGTGCGGCTGTAATCGGGAAACCAGCGATTCTCTACGGATTGCTTGAAGTAACGGTCGAAGTGATCCGCAACCGCATCCCCGTAGACCTCACGATTCAGCGCCTCACCCCCCGCATGCACGTAATCCCAGCGCGACAGCGTCGCCACGCGCAGGGTCGGCGGCAGGCCATCAAACCAGAACGCAGCCTGATCCTGGTCCTTGGCAAGGTTCATGAACTGCAGGCCACCGCCAGGTTTCCCCAGGTTGCCGGTCAGCGACAACAGCAGCATGATCGCGCGCTGGAACAGGTCTCCATGCAGCCACTTGGAAATGCGGAAACCGGCATAGATCATCGCCGGCTTCGCGCTGGCAAAGGTGCGGGCAATGTCGCGGATTACGTCTTCGTGAACGCCGGTAATCTCCATGGTTCGCGCGGGCGCATAGGCCTCGACGTGGGCCTTCAACAGTTCGAACACCGTGGTGACTTCCACCGACCCGCCAGGCGTTTCGACGGTCCATCGCCCCTCGAGGGCGGGCTGCAATGCGCCCAGGCTGAGTCCGTCGGCACTTTCCGGTACCGGCTGGCCTGGCGGCGGCACGTTGAACCCGGTGCCCGGCGCCGGAACCGGCGCCTTCGTGGCCTCGTCCCAGAAATAGAAGCGCTGGTCGGCCGTGTCATCCGCAAGTCCAAGGTCAGTGCCGCGCAGGAACCGCCGGTTGTCCGTGCGCACCAGGAACGGCAGATCGCTTTGCTCCCGGATATAGTCGGCGTCGAAACTGCGATCGGCAATAATTGTGTACACCATGGCGAGGGCCAGGGCCGCGTCCGTGCCCGGCTTCGGATTCACCCACTTGCTCGCATGCATGGCGGTGGGCGTGAACTCCGGCGAAATCGCCACCACCTCCGTGCCGTTGTACCGCGCCTCCCAGAAGAAATGCGCATCCGGAATACGGGTGACGGCCGGGTTGGCAAACCAGATAAAGCACGCCTTCGACTTGAAGATGGCCGCGGCCGTGTCGCCCAGCAGGGGCTCGCCCACGGTCAGGTAAACGCCGGTGGGCAGGTCGCCGACGCCGGCAAAGGCCTCCGGCAGCGGACTGCCGGTGATGGTCGCAAACCGACCCAGCCCCATTAACGACGCACGCTTCATGGCCATCTGCGTGCCCAGGCCGATCGTGATGGATTCCGGGCCGGACTCGACACAGGTATCGATGAAGCGATCGGCGATCTCCGCCGTAGCCTGCTCCCAGGTGATGCGCTCCCACTGGCCGGCACCGCGCTCCCCCACCCGCTTCATCGGGTACAGCACGCGCTGATTGCCGTACATGTACTTGGCGTGCCGCAAGCCTTTCTGGCAGCCTCGCGGCCCGTAGTCCGGCGCATCCGGGTCGGACTTGCCGTACTCGCCCTGCTGTTCCTCTCGCCAGACAATGCCGTTCTTCACGTAAATATTGAACGCGCATCCGCCCTGGCAGTTGGTGCCGTGGGAGCCGTGAGCAACCTTGTCCCAGGTCCACTTCTGCCGCATCAGGTCTTCCCAACGGCCGTAGGGCACCTGCGCATCATCCTGGGCGACGGCCAGGCCGGCGTACTTCAAGGACAGGGCAGCGCCGCCGGAAGCGGCCATGAACCGGCGCCTGCTTGTTACTACTGATTCCGTCACTGTGCAGCTCCTCTTTGCTGCGATTTCAACCGTGCTGGCCCGGCATCACAAATTGCCGGCCGCTGGCCTGCGCCAGCGCGAACTCCACCAGCGGCAGGCGTGAATTGCCACAAAACATTTCCTCGCCCACGAACAGAGTGGCAGAACGAAAGCCGCCGCGCGACTGGAGTTCCGCGGCGTTGCCCCTGGCAACCGTGGCCTGCTGATCATCTGCCAAGGCCCGATCGAACCCGGCAGGCTCGAGTCCGGACGACGATGCCAGCTCGCGCAGCACCGCAAGGTCGGCGATATCCCGGCCTTCGCCGTACAAGGCCCGGAAAGTCTGCGGCACGAAGGCCTCCGCGCGGCCCGCGTCGGCGGCAAACACCGCACCGCGCAGGGCCAGTTCTGCGGCACGCGGCCAGTCTGGCGGCAGCTGCAGTGGCAGATCGCAATAGTGGGCCCATTGCTGCAAATCCCTGAGCTGCCAGTCCGCGCGCGCCGGGTCTTCATGAAAACGGCCCGCTCGCTGGTCCGGCCCCGACCGCAGATCGGCAACGGCAAAAGGTTTCCAGATAATGGCAGCCCCGGTGCGCATGGCGGCCTCCCTGAGCCGGGTGCAGGCCAGGTAGGTCCACGGGCAACTGAAATCGAAAAAGAACTCGACCTGCAGCATGGTTCAGCCGCGCTGGCGCAGCTCGGTCTTCAATACCTTACCGTTCGCGTTGCGGGGAATCAGCTCGATGAATTCGACGTCCTTCGGCGTCTTCATTCGCGAGATGCGGCCGTCGCAATAGGCCTCGATCGCGCCTGCATCGAGACTGGCGCCGGGGCTCGCCACCACGAAGGCCTTCAGGCGTTCCCCCCAGCGTTCATCCGGCACGCCAATGATCGCCACGTCCATTATCTCCGGGTGCTTGATCAGGACCTCCTCGACTTCACGCGGGTAGATGTTCGTACCACCGGAAATGACCATGTCTTTCTTGCGGTCGACGATGTAGAGATACCCTTCCGCATCCCGCCGGGCCAGATCGCCCACCGTTACCCAGCCGTCGTGGAAGGCTTCCGCCGTCGCCTCGTCCCGCTGCCAGTAGCCGTTGAACAGGTACGGGCTGGTCGAGAACAGTTCGCCCACTTCGTCCGGATCGCACAGGGAGCCGTCGTCGCGCCGAAGTTCGATCTCGGTACAGGCAATCGGCTGGCCGACACAGGCCTGCTTGCGCAACTGGTCCGGCGGGCGCAGGTTGGTGACAATGCCGGCCTCCGTGGACCCGTAGGTCTCGTGCAACAACCCGTCGCCGAAGTATTCGACAAGCCGCTCCTTCATGGCCTGCGGCAGCGCCGCGGCATTGGAGATCACACTGCGCAACTGCGCCGGGCGGTGCTTGCCGAGAAAAGCTGCCTCCAGCCCCATCATCGCGTGGAAATGTGTCGGCACACCGAAGAACCCCGTCATCTCACCGTCCTTCAGGGCCCGCATAATCAGCTCCGGATCGAAGCGATCCATGATCTCGGCGTAGCCGCCAAAAAACACCGGGGCCAGAGAAAAAATCAGCCCGGCTCCATGGCACATCGGTGCAATGGCCAGGAAACGGTCGTCGGGCGAGTAGCAGCCGTATTCCACGGCCATTCCAAACAGTGTCAGCACGCGGGAGCGATGCGACACCTGCACGCCTTTGGGCTTGCCGGTGGTGCCCGAGGTGTATGGAATCGTAAACACGTCCCACTCCGGCACGACGGGTCGTGCCGCCAGAGGTTTGGCGGCCGCCAGCCAGGCTTCCGTCTCCTGACCGATCACAAAGCGGTGTTCCACGGTCGCAAAGCGGGTATCGGCCAGGGCGTCCGCACTCGCCTCATCAACGAACAGCACCCTGGCCCGGGCGTCATCGCAGATCGCGGCAATTTCTGCGGGCGCGAGACGCGGGTTTACGGTCGCCAGCGCCACTCCCGCCTGCGACGCGCCAAACACGAGCTCCATGTATTCAATGGAATTCTTGGCGACGATGGCGCCGTGGCTGCCGGAACCCAGCCCCAGCCCTGCAGACAGTGCCGCGGTGACGCGGTCGATACGCTCGACCAGGGCCCCGTAGCGGCGCTCGCGCTCGCCCTGCCGGTAAGCGACCTTGCCCGGATCACGGGTTGCCGCGGCGCGCAGGCCGCCGGTCATGGACAGGTGACGGAACGTCGCCGGGAGGGTTGCGTTGGGCGCAGCCACAGCCTGCCCGCTAGGTGCCGAGCTTGAAAACGCGCAGCGCGTTGTCACGCATCAGCAATTGCCTGGACTCGTCGCGGAAACCCAGTTCGTCCACCTCGCGCACCGCCCGTTCCGGATCGATGACCGGCCAGTCGGTGCCGAACATGACTTTCTCGCGGCCAAAGGTGTTGGCGTAGTGGACGTAGGCCTGCGGCCAGTACTTCGGCGCATACGCATCGCCGGCCGTATAGACGTTTTCGTGTTTCCAGCACATGGAAATCATCTCGTCGGTCCACGGGATACCGATGTGAATGCCGATCAGCCGCAGCTCGGGGAAGTCGATGGCGACCTGGTCCAGGCAGATGGGCCGGCCGACGCTCGGCAAGCGGCGTTGTCGCGAGTACACGAGGTTGTGCCCCACCTGCATCATGATCGGGACATCGAGCTCACAGCACTTGGCGTAATACGGGTAGTACTTGGCGTGGTCGGGTGCCAGTTCGCACCAGTGCGGGTACAGGTGAGCCCCGACGAAGCCGCACTCGCGCACCGCATGCTCGAGATCGCGCAAGCCCTGCATGCCGCGGTAAGGATCGATGCCGGCCAAGCCTGAAAAACGGTCGGGATGCTGCTGGCAAAGCTGGTGCACGTACTCGTAGGGCATTTCGAAGCCGCCGCGCTTGTTGATGTCCCCCGCCCGCACCGCGATGAGCAGGGAACGTTCGATGCCCGCACGATCCATGCGCTGCAGGTAGTCCGCCATGGTCACGCCGGCCCGCATGGCCTCGGGCATCCGAACCTGGATCTTGAAGTCATCGTCCAGCCCCGTCCAGCCGTTATCTACGGCCTCTGGGGTGAAAGGATTCACAACGATATCAATGGCTCCGGACATTAATCTAAAGTCAATCCTTCAACTTGTGGAGACTGAAGACAGCGGCACGGAGACCTTCGGCCAGGCTGAACTACTGGCCGTCCAGGTCCCAGTCGCCCGCCGAGCGTGACCGCACCGGGATGCCGGCGATGACGGCCCCCTGGGTTTCCGGGTCATAGTTCACGGCGTCGCCCTCGACGACGATTCGCTCGTTCACGGTGATCCAGTTGATCAGCGACCCGTCCAGGCGGAAAAAGCCGCTCCAGCCCCGTTCTTCGCCCGCCACAAAGTGTCCGTGCTTCACGAGCGCCGGGCGGAAGAAGTAAGTGCCGGCATCCAGGGTGCCGAAGTTGTAGACGAGATTGCCGTCCAGGCTGTAGGCCTCTTCGAACACCGGGTGGTGGACCATGCGATTGTCGGACCATCCCGGCGGCGCCCAGGCCAGCATGGTGACGAAGCCCTTGTTGTTGTCCTCCGGCGTGGCCGGATCGAGATAGAGCAGCTTCAATTTAAGGAAGCGCTGGGTATCGCCCTCGTAGACGTTGGGCATCCATTCCATGCGGCTGCTGTCTACCACCGTCAGTTCCCCCTGTTCGTCGGACGCGGTATTGCCGCCGCGCGGGACGAATGAGGCGCGATCCTTGGCCGACTTGGAGAACCCCCAGTCGCCGTACTCACGGAAGATCAGCACCTCGGTGCCGGCGTCCGCGGCCATCTCCGGCACGCAGAGCCCCGCCGGTGCCCGCACGTAGGCTCCTTTGCCAAGCACGCGCTCGCCGAGCTTGATCCGGCCGCTCATCACATACCATTCCACGTCGGCGTGGTGGTAGCCGGCCGGCCGATGCCAGGCCGAATCGAACACCAGCCGCGTCGATGCCGCACCGTTCTCTTCGTCGTAGGACAGGTTACGCTGGCGCACCTGGCCCTCTCCGCCGTGCAGTTCGGCGGCGTGCCAGCACAGGTCACCTTCCTGGATCAGCTCAACATGGGGTCGCACAATTCACTCCTCTTTTTCATGGCCGGCTGGCGGCAGGCTTGCCGCAAAACCTAGACTATCCGACACGTGGTGCCGGGTGTGCAAGCACCACCCCGGGCAATCCCGCTTGGCGGACGATACCAGCCGATGGGGACGGCCGAGACTTGCGCCGTCCCGGCTTTCCGGGGAGGATTCCAACCAGCGCTTTTCCGGGCACCACCGGACACCACAACCAGGGAGCGGCCCATGACCGGCTACGACGGCTGGCATTACCTGCACATCTTGATGTTCGTTTTCTGGATCGGCACCGATCTAGCCGTGTTTCTGTCGGCGAAGAAGTCCACCGACCCCGCGCTACCGCTGGACGCCCGGCTCATGCTGCTGCACTGGGCGCTGCGCATCGAACTGCTGCCGCGCACAATGTGGAAGGCCGCCCTGCCACTCGGGGTGGTGCTGTCCGTGGACCTGGGGCTCCTCGACCTCAGCGCTACCGGCATCGCGCTGGTCTGGTTGTTCACACTGGGCTGGTGGGTCGTGAGCATGACCGGAGCCTACAAGTACGACCAGCCCATCGGTCATACGCTGACCAAGGTGAATAACGTGCTGTCGGGCGTGGTGGGCGCAGCGCTCATTGCCCTCGCCTTGTCCTCTTATCTCGGCAACGGCCCCTTCGACGCCGACGCGACGTGGCTGTTGTGGAAGGTGGCCCTGTACGGGTTGATCAACCTGCTGGTCATCGTGATGATCGTGGTGTTCGACCCGCTGGGTCCTGCCTTCGGCCAACTCGCTGCCGAGGGCTCGACACCGGAGCTGGAGGCCACCATCACGGCCGTCATGAACCGATCGGCCGTGGTGATCTGGACGACCTACGCCACCATTGCGCTGGTGGCCTTCATCGGCACCACCAAGATCTGGTAGCCCGTCAGCGCGCGATCACCGCGCTCAGTGCAGCGGTCGGCACCGCGGCGGTCCGGTCGCCCGGCTTCACAACACCGGCAAAGGCTGCCAGCAGAATTGCGGCCCACATGGCCAGCACGAAGGGCTTCGTACGTTTCAGGCTCGCCGCCATCAGCTGATCCGTCGCCGCCGACGCGCCCTCCGCAGCCAGCTTGCCCAGCCCGGCCATCAGCGGGCCCACGCGCAGCCGCATGAGCAGGCCAAACAACAGGACCGCGGCAAACCGCATCGGCAAGCGGAGTGCCCCGGCGAAAATAGATAATCAGGATCATCGTGAGCCAGACGGGCCCCAGCAGCACGATGCCAGCCATTTGCCAGGCCGGGTGCGGAATGCCGACGAACTCGGTCAGGATTCCCCCCACCGTCAGCATCAGGCTCAGGCACACGCGGGGGATCAGGTCGATCTGCCCCATTACTTCGGCAGCGGCCAGCCGCTGGCCGACGGACAACTGAGAATCCGTGATGCGATGACTCAGGTAGTAGACGCCAATGTCGGGACCGATCCAGTACACGAACAGCAACTGGTGAAGATAACGCGTGAACTCGTAGGCGGTGAGCCCGTCGTTCGCGCCCTCAACGGCAGCGACGGCGGCAATCCATAGCGCCGGCAACAAAACAAAAAACAGCACTCCGAGACCACGCGCCACGACTCACTCCCCGATAGACTGGCGGCCTATTCTTGCTGTGCCGGAGAACGATTACAAACGCGCTGGCCCGCGCGGTGGCGATCCGCCTGCCCGATGGTGCCCGGCGGGTGGCGCAGGCGGCGGCTCAGGCCTCGGGGGGTGGCTTGCGATCGTCATCCATCAGGATGCGCCAGGCCGGCGTTTCCAGGTCGTCGAACTGGCCGTTGCGTACCGCCCAGAAGAAGGCCCAGACGGCGGCCGCCAGCAGCAACAGGCCCAGCGGGATCAAGACATAGATGATGGTCATGACGCGGCCCCGGCCGCGCTTTTGCAGCAGGGTTTCGCCGCGGGCGTTGCCGTGACGGGCGCCGCCCTGGCAGGCTGCACAGGCCGGCGAACGGCCGCCGCCCTGGCCAGGCGCAGCGCATTGCCGGTAACCAGCAGTGAACTGGCCGACATCCCGATAGCCGCCATCCACGGCGCGAGCAAGCCGGCAGCGGCCAGCGGCAGGGCCACCAGGTTATAGCCGGCCGCCCACACCAGGTTTTGACGAACGACGCGCATAGTCCGCCGGGACACATGCACGGCGATGAGCAGGGGCTCCAGGCTCTCGCTCATCAGCACGCAATCGGCAGAATGCTGGGCGAGCGTCGTGCCTTCGCCCATCGCAACAGATACGTCTGCGCCGGCCAGGACCGGCGAATCGTTGATGCCGTCTCCGACCATCGCGACCACGCAACCGTCAGCCTGCATGGATTTGGCTTCCGCCAGCTTGTCCTGCGGTCGAAGCTCCGCGAGCCAGCTGCTGATACCAAGCTGCTCGGCGAGGGCCTCGACGGGGCCGGGCTGGTCGCCACTGAAAATGTGCAGGCGCAGCCCCCGGCCTGCCAGTGCCGCCAGCACCTCGGCCGCTCCCGTCCGCGGCCGCTCCTCAACATTGAAACGGGCGACAAGACCATTCTCATCCCCCAGGAAGATCAGCCGGTCAGCGGCTGACGACCGGCTCGCTGACACATCGCCGGCACCGCCCAGTTCCGCAGCGAAGCGCCGCGTACCAATTCGGTAGAGCCGCCCGTTCACCCTGCCCTGCAGCCCCGCCGACGGCACGGCCTCAACGGAATCGACAACCAGCGCGGAATCCGGTGCGGGAAAGGCGCGTGCCAGGGGGTGCTCCGAGCGGGACTCCAGTGCCGACGCTATCGCCAGCGCATCGGCGGCGGATGCCGAACCGCAGGACTCGACGGCCGCAATGCCGGTTGCGCCGTGCGTCAGCGTGCCGGTCTTGTCGAAAACAAGATCCGAGACACGACTGAGGGCCTGCAACGCACCGCGGTGCCGCACCATGAAACCCCGGCGCGCCAGCGCCGCGGTGGCGACGGTAAACGCAGCCGGTGTCGCAAGCGCGAGCGCACACGGACAGGTCACCACCAGCACCGAGAGCACCACTTCAAACGCGCGGTCGGGCTGCAGCTGCCACCAGCCATAGCCCACCAGCGTCGCCAGCAGCAGCACAGCGCCTATGAACCACGACGCAATGCCGTCCGCCAGTTCCACCAGCCGCGGTTTGCGCGCGCCGGCATCGCCCACCACACGGTGAATTCCAGCCCCTGCTCCTGGTTCAGGCTGCCGGCCACCACCGGCTCACCGGAATTCTTTCTTAGCGCCCGGGATTCGCCCGTGAGCAGCGATTCATCCAACAGGGCGCTGGCGGAGGCCAGCACGCCGTCCGCGGGTACGACGGCACCGGGCGCCACCAGGACCCGGTCACCCGCCTGCAGTTCCATCGTGCCGACCGCCTGCGGCCGGCCGGCTACCAGCCGGGTCGCCACTCGCGGCAAATGGTGCGCCAGGGCACCAGTCAGACTGAGGGCTCGATGGCGACCCGTCATCTCCAGGTAACGGGCAGCGGACAGAAAAAATACAAACATCGTGGCCGAATCAAAATACACCTCGCCGGCGCCGATCAGCGTGTGCCAGACACTGGCTGCCCACGCGCCGCCCACCGCGAGGGCCACCGGCACGTCCATCCCCAGGGCCCGGGCGCGCAACCGGTGCCACGCACCGCGGAAAAACGGCGCGCCGGCATAGAAGACCACGGGCGTGGCGACCAGCAGACTGACCAGCCGCAGAAAACTCTCGATCTGCGGCTCGCGCCAGGCGCCGAAGTACAGCGCCACGGCAAAGCTCATCACCTGCATCATGCCGAGCCCGGCCACGATGAGCCGCTTCAGCGCAGCGCGCTGCTCCAGCCGGGCAGCCTTGTCGCCCGCCTCTTCCGTGTAGGGAATGGGTGTGTACCCCAGGGAGGCGAGTTGCGCGAGGATTTCGCTGAGCTTCAGCTGTGCGGGATCCCAGTGCAGCGTGGCGCGCGTGGAAACCGGATCGACGCGCAGCGACCGCATGCCCGGCAGACTGCCCAGCGCGTTCTCGATCAGCCAACTGCACGCGGCGCAGCGTACCCCCTGCACCAGCAACTGGGCACGCCGGCTCCCGTCGGCGTCTGCCGCCACGAATTCTCGTTGCAGGGCCTCACGATCATAGGCCTGCCAACGGTCCAGTCCGGTCTGACTGACGTTGCCGGCTCCCGTCGGCCCGGTGCGAAAGCGATAGAACTCTGTGAGGCCCCGGGCCTCAATAAGCGCAGCCGTGCGTTCGCAGTCTGCGCTGCAAACCGAGCGCGTGTTGCCGGCGACCCGCACTGTCTTCCCGTTGGCCGCCGGCAAGGGCTGGCCGCAATGAAAGCAATGCGCGTCGTTCATGGCTCACTCTTGGCCGCAAGATCCAGCGAGGTAGCGCGGTCAGGGAGTTCACCCACCAGTCGCCACTGGCCGTCGAGGTCTTCCAGCTGCACGTACACGCGCGAGCCGGGCCGGTTCAGTGACCCGCGATACACCGCACCGCTTTGCTGCAGC
>CAMYJV010000051.1:17054-20748 GCA_947258805.1 uncultured Gammaproteobacteria bacterium
CAGCGCCGGCGGGCCGCCCGCCAGCCATGCAGTGATGAAACCGGCCACTACGGCAGAGGCAGGCGGAATCATGACCAGCCAGACCCACAGGTGCCGGTACCAGGGCGCATTCAGATTGTCGGCCGTGGGGCTCATGGCGAACAGGTTAGTCCAGTGGCAACATGAAGCGCGACTCGCGCGTGACCTCGGCAGGCTTGTCGCCTCCCCTCGCGGCGCGAAACACCACGTCATGACCGCCGGGCGCGGCCGCATCACGCGGTACACGGACCCGGGCAATGACGCTGCTCATGCTGCCAGCCGCTATGCGCACATCGGGCGGGTCGGTTTCCAGCAACACTCCGGGCAAACCGTCAACGGTCAGCGCAATATCCTGCGGCATGTCGGACTTGTTCAGCAGTTTCAGCGTATAGACGTTCTCTACGCGCCCTTCGGAAATCTCGCGATAAATCGCATTGCGGTCGCGAATCACATCCAGTGTCAGCGGGCTGCGATCGAACAACGCGAACAAGAAGACTCCGAAAAGCACCGCCAGCAAACTACTGTAGATCAGGGTGCGAGGGCGGAAGACCCGGCTCTCATTGCCGTCCAGCGCGTTTTGCGTCGTGTACCGGATAAGTCCGTGCGGGTATCCCATTGCGACTCCCGCGAGGCTCGCCCCGCCGGGGATCATAGGAAACAATCAGCGTATTGCGATCGAACATCGCGCTCTGGAAACGCGCGTACGGACACATGTACTTGCAGACCTGCTCGCGCAAATGGCCGGCATTGCCGTACGTAGCCAGGCTGTAGAAGCAGATCCAGAAAGTCTCCCAGGGCCCCAGCTCGAAAGCTGCAACGCGCATCCCCAGATCCTGAATCGGCGAGAAAAAGCCGACAAAGGTGAAGCCGGTCCAGGCCGCGAACGACACCCACAGAACCTGCTTGGCACCTTTCCGCAGCAGCTTCTCCACGCCCCATGGCGCCTTGTCGAGTTTGCGGCGCTGGGAGAAGTTGCCTTCCGTTTTGCGCTGGAGCCACACGAAGGCCTCCGTCCAGACCGTCTGTGGACAGGCGTATCCGCACCAGACCCGGCCGGCCACGGACGTCGACAGGAACAGGGCCAGCGCCGCCATGATCAGTAACCAAGACAACAAATAGAAGTCCTGGGGCCACAGGGTCACGCCGAAGATGTAGAACTTGCGCGCCGGCAGGTCGAACAGCACCGCCTGGCGCCCGTCCCAGGTCAGCCAGGGCAGCAGGTAATAGATACCGAGCAGTGTCCAGGCGGCACTCTTGCGCAACCGCTGAAAGCTTCCCTGCACTTCCCGTGCATGGATTCTTTCTTCTTTTGCGTAGAGCGAGGCACCCTGTGGGGCGGTCTCGTCCATAGCGGGTCATCCTTTCCCGTTGTTGCGATTTCTCGGGTTGCGCCGCGCGGTTCGCAACAGGTACACCGACAATGCGCTGGCAATTCCCGTGATCAACCAGAAGAAGAAAAAGCCGAGCCCGTAACCGGCCATCCTCGTGTTCGCCAACGGCAAACTCATCGCATCCTGCAGATCAGCCGGATCTACGAATGCGAAGAACAGCATGGTCGCCATGGCAGCCACCAGGAAAGATGGCCACAACACGGCGGCGATGGCCTGCGCCTTGCCGCTCCAGGCACGTTGCGCCCGCAGTTCGGGTTCAGGGCGCCCGGGTTCGACGGCCCCGTCCCCGGCCACAGCGCTACTCCGCGCCGAGGCTCAGCACGTAGGCGCCGAGCACGCGGATCCGGTCTTCGCTGAGCAGGTCTTTCTGGGCAGGCATCTGGTTCTGGCGTGCTGGCCCGTACCGAGGGTATCGGCATCGACATTGCTGCTACCCGACAGACTGAGCACATATTCGACCACCGCGTCCGTGCCTTCGTCGCCGAGCGCCGCACCCAGCGCCGGCATCACACCGATGCGACCGTTTCTGATGGTCTGCAGGACCGCAGCTGAGGTGCCACCGTACTGCCACTCGGCATCCGTCAGGTTCGGAAAGGCCTTGGCCCCACGGGCATCCGAACCGTGGCAGGTTGCGCAGTTGTTCAGGTAGAGATTACGCCCGAGGCGCACGGCGCCGGGCTCGCGCGCCATGTCGTCGACGGACATGCCGGCAAACGCGGCGAATACATCGCCGTAACGTTCCTCCGCCGCCGCGACCTCGGCTTCATACTGGTCCGTCTGCGACCAGCCCGTGATGCCTTCGAACGTCCCGAGCCCGGGGTAGATGACCAGGTAGACAATGGTCCAGAAAGCCGTCAACCAGAACAGTATCAGCCACCAGCGCGGCAGAGGATTGTTGCCTTCCTCCAGGTCGCCATCCCAGGTGTGGCCCGTGGTGGCGCCCTCGCCCGGCACCTTGGTCGTGGTGAAGATCATCAACAGCCACAGCGCGCCGATGACCTGCGCAGCCACCAGCACCACAATGAACCAACTCCAGAATGCACTCATTTAACTCGCTCCGTAACCGCGCATGCCGGCATCAAGCCGACGGCCGGTCCTGATCATCTTCGTCCAGCGGCAACCGGGACGCTTCGTCGAAGTCAGCATTGCGCCGGGCGCTGAATGCCCAGATGCAGACCGCCACAAACAGCAGCAGCATCAGCACCGTGAAAACGCCTCGCCAGGTGCCCGCGTCCATCGGCTACCGACCGGTGACCGCCGTACCGAGGCCCTGGAGATAAGCGATCAGTGCTTCCATCTCCGTTGCGCCCTCCACAGCATTCGTCGCCGCGCTAATCTGGTCGTCCGTATACGGCACACCGACAATCTGCAGTGCCCGCATCTTGCCCGGCGTACGAGTCGCATCGATCTCGGTCTCATCCAGCCACGGGAAGCCGGGCATGTTTGACTCTGGCACCAGGTCGCGCGGATTCAACAGGTGCACGCGATGCCATTCGTCCGTGTAGCGTCCACCCACACGCGCGAGGTCCGGGCCGGTGCGCTTGGACCCGAACTGGAAGGGGTGGTCATAGACGGTCTCCCCGGCCAGCGAATAAGGCCCGTAGCGTTCGGTTTCGGCGCGGAACGGACGAATCATCTGCGAGTGGCAGAGATAGCAGCCCTCACGGACATAAATGTCCCGGCCCTCCAGTGCGAGGGGGGCATAGGGTTCCACACCCGGCGCGGCCTCCGTGGCCTGCGGGTCCATCATCAGCGGAATGATCTCCGCCAGGCCCCCGATGCTGACGGTGATGGCTACCAGCACGCCGAGCAGCCCCACTTTTCTCTCAATCGTGTCGTGATTGATCATCGTTCCGCCCCCTTAAGCCGGCTCGATCACGGGGGTCAGGGCGTTCTTTTCGCCCTCCGCAATCGTCTTCCAGACGTTGTAGGCCATGATCAGCGTGCCCACAAAGAACACCAGGCCACCAAGAAGCCGCACTGCATAGTAGGGATAAGTGGCTTCAAGGCTCTCGATGAAGGAGTACGTCAGCGTGCCGTCGTCGTTCACCGCGCGCCACATCAGACCCTGCATGACGCCTGCGATCCACATGGATGCGATGTACAGCACCACGCCGATGGTCGATGTCCAGAAATGCAGATCGATGAGTTTTTCACTGTACATCTTTTCCCTGCCAAACACGCGCGGGATCAGGTTGTACAGGCAGCCCATGGAAATCATCGCCACCCAGCCCAGCGCGCCGGAATGCACGTGGCCGATAGTCCAGTCCGTGTAGTGCGACAGC
>CAMYJV010000052.1:0-19703 GCA_947258805.1 uncultured Gammaproteobacteria bacterium
GGGTCCGCCCCCGCATCAGCGCTTCGCTCTGCGCGAAAAAGTTAGAAATCAGAATCTGGTGATGCCGGCCGACGTCATTGTGGCTGCGGGCCGCGGCCAGGAAGTCACACGGAATCAGCTTCGTGCCCTGGTGAATCAGCTGGTAGAACGCGTGCTGGCCGTTGGTACCGGGCTGGCCCCAAATGATCGGACCCGTCTGCCAGTCGACGGGTGCGCCGTCGCGGGTCACGCCTTTGCCGTTGCTCTCCATGTCTCCCTGCTGAAAATAATCCGCGAACAGGCTCAGGTACTGGTCGTAGGGCAGGATCGCGTGGCTTTCGGCGTCGAAAAAGTTGTTGTACCAGACACCCAACAGCGCCATCAGCACCGGAATGTTCTCCGCGAAGGGCGCGGTGCGGAAATGTTCGTCCGCCGCATGGGCGCCGGCCAGCAGGGCCTCGAAGTTGTCCATTCCGATATACAGGGCAATGGACAAGCCAATGGCGGACCATAGCGAATACCGCCCGCCCACCCAGTCCCAGAATTCGAACATGTTCTCGGTATCGATGCCGAACTCCGTGACCGCGGCTGCGTTCGTGGACAGCGCGGCAAAGTGCTTTGCAATATGCGCCTCGTCAGCGGCAGCCTGCAGGAACCATGTGCGCGCGGTGTGCGCGTTCGTCATGGTCTCGATGGTCGTGAAGGTCTTGGATGCCACCAGGAATAGCGTCGTCTCCGGCCGCACCCGCTTGAGCGTCTCGCTGATGTCGGTGCCGTCTACGTTCGATACGAAGTGCACCGCGAGGCCTGGCTGAGCATAGGGCGTCAGGGCCTGGCAGACCATTTTCGGGCCGAGGTCGGAGCCGCCGATACCAATATTCACGATGTCGGTAATGCGCTCTCCCGTATACCCTTTCCAGGTGCCGGAGCGGACCCGGTCGCTGAATGCCCGCATCTTTGCGAGCACCGCGTTGACCTCGGGCATCACGTTCTTGCCCTTGACCAGTATCGGTCGGTTGGCTCGATTGCGCAGCGCCACGTGCAGCACGGCGCGGTGCTCGGTGTTATTGATTGTCTCGCCCGAGAACATGGCCTCGATACGGCCGGCCAGTTCGGCCTGTTCCGCCAGGCCAACGAGCGCTGCCAGCGCTTCGTCATCGATACGATTCTTGGAGTAGTCAAACAGCAGTTCGCCGAACTGAACCGAGTAGCGATCAAAGCGATCGGCGTCTGCCTCGAAGGAATTGCGCATGTGCACGCCATCGAGTCTGCGGCGCGTTGCTTCAAGGGCTTTCCAGGCGGGTAGCGTGGTGGGTGATGGCATGCGGCGATTCTCGTAGGGTTCCAGGCGCTGCGCAGGTGGCGTTGTCAGCGGCTCAGCGCCTTTGCAGAAGGTAAAACTCGCCGGGTGCGGTACCAAAAACCTGCACACCCGAATCGTCGAAGCCGCGTTCCGCCGTCAGGTAGGTGCCGGGCGTGACGAAGGCCTCGCCCTCGATGCGCCGCCAGGCCTGTCGGCGCTCGGACCACACGCGGCACGCGGCGGGGTCTACCCGCCCGTACCAGCCGTCGTCGCGGCGTTGCCAGAGCTGCTTGCAGGACGGCGGCAAATCCTGTTCCAGGTCATCTGTCGTGAGGGCGGCGAACAGCGCCGGCGACTGCCAGGCATCGACGAACTTCTCCGGCTCGGGCAGCGACCACGTGATCTGCCTGACCGTGCCTGGCTGATCGCCGGGTTCGAACACCAGCAGACGCTGTCGATAGACTTTTTGCACCGGGCCGCTGTTGAGTTGCCAGTACATCACGTGTTCACCGAGGTCGGGCGCTGATACGCGCGCGTGCCGGTCCGTCAGCAGCGGATCTTCGGTGTCGCCCGCTTGCGCGACGCCGTCACTGCTGTAGCTGCCCTCCAGCAGGGCCAGCAGTTCATCGATGTCCGGCTGCGCGTAGACCGGCTGTCCGAGCAGCAGGCAAGCGCCGGCCAGCAACCAGCACAGATGGCTAAGCCTTCGCTGCTTCTGCTTTGCTGGCCGTTCCTTCCCTTGGCTCGCTGTCACAAACATCGCTAACCCGCAGAAACCGGCCGCCAGTATAGCGAAGCACCCGCGCGCGGTGCGGACTGCGGCAGGGCGGCGGCGCACCGCCCCAGGCCCTGGGCTGGTTGCCATAACGCGCTGCAAACAGCCGTCGAACGCCACGGGCCGAGGGCCTCGATGCCTGGCTTGAGCGCCTGAAAACCGGCGACTAGACTGATTGCAACAACAAGAAACAAGACACCCCCGTCCCGGTCGGGTGTCGGGGGGTGACAATGCCCGATATCCGAAACTTCAGGGTCATTTTTCTGGCCGGCCTGCTGCTGGCCTTGCCGGCGACCGCCGGGCCGTGGGCCAGTCGTCTGCCGACGTCCGAAAAACCCAAGCAACCGCGAATCCTGACGGTCTTTACCCGCGATGAGCAGCTGTTTGTCGCCGGGCAGAACCTGCCCACGGGCGAGGATGTCGAAGTCCGGCTCGGCAACCTGCAGCTCGAGGTTCTGTACGGTACAGACGACCTGGTGGTCACCCGACTGCCCGAGCTGCCCCTGGACCAGGACTTCGAGCTGGTGATCAGGCGCGGCGTGCGTGAAGCCTCGCTACGTTCGTCGCCGGCCAACTGGGGCTTCATTCTGCCAAGTCAGCAACGTTAAAGCATTCCGGCTGCCGAAGCTTCCCGTGCACCAGGCGCGTACAAGCTGCCGTCCCTGCACACCCCTGGCCGCGGCGTGACGCAGGTCACGATTGCCGCTTAACGATTTGCAGTTCCACCCTTGGGGCGCCGAAGATGTCAGGGGAAGCGGTAAAGATTTGAAACCGTCGATAAATTACCGGCTGGCGATACGAAGGAACAATGGCAAGCACCTGGACCGTACTGGTAGTCGATGATGACGCCACCACCCGGACGCTGATGCGATCTGCATTGGAGCGCCTGGGGCTGATTGTGGTGGACGCCGCCGACGGTGAGGCCGGGCTCGCCGTGTTCAAGAAGTCGCAGGCCGACCTGGTGATCCTCGACGCCAACATGCCGAAAAAGAATGGATTCGAGGCTTGCAAGGCCATTCGTCGAATCAGCTACGGCCGCGACATACCGATCATCATGGTCACTTCCCTGGCCGACTCGGATTCCGTCAAGCGGGCTGTAGCCGCCGGCGTCACCGACTTCATCGCCAAGCCGTTGAACTGGGCCCAGCTCAGCGAATGCATCCGGGAGCATCTGAAAACGCCGGGCCCCGTGTCGCCTGCAACCACCTAGGCCCCAGGCATCGCCTTCCGTTTCCGGAAAGGTGACATAAATCACTCCGCCGCAGGCCCCTGGAATGAAAACATGCGTCTTATTTCGCCTTTCGGGGAGGGCACGTGTTGGGCGGCAGGCTGGCGGAACTCTGGAACCGGGAACGGATGGGATTGACCATGATCCTGGCTTCGATCGCCGTGATCGGAGTTACGGTCTATCTTTCACTGAACCTGCGAATCAATGAGCAGGTCGAGAACCTGCGCAACCAGGGTGCGAGCATCTCCCGCATCCTGGCCGACGTCCCCTTCAGCGAGCTGCGCTCGCGTCAACAGGACCACGGGCCGCTGCGCATGCTGCAGCTGGGCCAGGATTCCGACGAGTTCGCCTACGCGGTGGTGGTGAACGGCGACGGCGAGGTCCTGAACGCTGTCAACTCGCCAGCCGTCGATGTGAATGCCGTGGTGTCCGGTGTGTCTGCAGATCCATGGTTCGGTGAACGTGAGCTGAAGGCGTCCGCCGATGGTCGCAAGGTGCTGGAATTCTCTGCACCGGCTCTCGAACAGGAAGAAGTCGTGGGCAGTATCCGCATCGGTTAGTTCATTGCCAGCATCGCGCTGACGATTTTTCTGCTGACCCCGCTGTTCTACTTCATGGTCCGGCGCGAGATCCGTCCGATCCATGCCGTGAACGATGAAATTGCCAGCCGTATCAGCGGCGGAGAATTCAATTCCTGCACCATCGAGGCCACTGGGGAGTTGCGCGAATTCATCGACCGCTTTAACGGCTTCATGGAACTGGCGCGGGGCAAGATCGAAGGCTTGGAGCGAGACAACACCGAACTGGTGGCGTCCCAGAAGCTCCTGGGCTATCGCAAGCTGCGTATCGAGGCGGTGCTGAAAGCCATTCCCGAGGCAATCCTGATTCTCGGTGAAGACGGCAGCGTGTCTTACGCGAACGACATGGTGAAATCGATGCTGCGCGTGGAGCCGGGTGACATCCTGCACAAGCTCCCCAGCCAGTGGTGCCTGCATGAAGAAGCGCTGAATTTCCTCAGCCGCTTCGAAAAGCCAAGCACGGCGAACTTCTACTCCGAGACCCTGCGCCTCACCAGCCCGGGAGATACGCAGCAAAAGCTCTCCATCAAGGCGTACCCGCTCTTTTCGCCGCAGGATCCGGAGATGATCTTCGGCCGCCTGGTGCTGCTGCGCGATGTGACGCGAGAGGCCCTGGCCGAAGAGGGCCGTGGCAACTTTGTCGCCCACGTGTCCCACGAGCTGAAGACACCGTTGAACACGCTCGCTCTCTATGCCGAGGCGCTACAGGGCGGGCAGGGCGAAGACGAGTCTTTCCGGATCGAGGCGTACAACGTCATCAACGATGAGGTAGAGCGCCTGGGTTCCCTGGTGGACAATCTGCTGAGCATCACGAAGATCGAAATGGGCAATCTGAAAATCGACAAGCAGCGTGTCCGTCTGCATGATCTGTTGCGCGATGCCTTCAAGCACGTGGCCCACAGCGGCAAGGACAAGAACCTCGATTTCCAGCTCGACGTGCCGGCTGAACTGAGCACCGTGGCCGTCGACAAGGACCTTCTCCGTATTGCCATCAACAACATCGTGGGCAATGCAATCAAGTACACGCCTGCCGGTGGCCGCATCACGCTGACTGCCGAGGAAACCGATACGGCCTTCGAAATTCGGGTTAAAGATACGGGCATCGGAATTTCAGCCGAAGACAGCGACAAGATCTTCCAGAAGTTCTACCGGTCAGACAGCGACCAGGTTCGTGAGATTGGTGGGCATGGTCTTGGTCTGCCACTGGCCAAAGAAATCGTCGAGCTACACCGCGGGCAACTCAGTGTGACCAGTGAGCCCGGCAAGGGTTCTGAATTCCTGATCAGGCTCTGGAAAGATCGGGCGTTGCTGAAGCAAGCCGTATGAACACGAAGCACATACTGCTGGCAGACGACGAGCCCATGGTGCTGCGTGTGCTCCGGCTGCAGCTGGAGAAGGCGGGCTACGCGGTCGAAACGGCGAAAAACGGTGAGGAAGCGCTGCAGCGCATCCGTGACCTTGCCCCTGATGCGCTGATCACCGATATCGAAATGCCAAAGCTGTCCGGTGAGGAGCTTTGCAAGATTCTGCAGGCGGAGTGCCCGGAGCGGGCGTTCCCGATTTTTGTCGCGACTTCCCTTACCGACATCAGGCACCGTGAATGGGCGCAGGCCATCACCAACGTCCACTTCCTGGAGAAGCCGCTGAGCGCCCGGCAATTGCTCAGGGCCCTGGCCGAATATTTTCAGGCGGAAGAAGCCGGCAACGCGCCTGCCCCGGTGGGGCCATGAACGCCGCCGTGCAGGCCCTGGATCTCGCCAACTACGCAGCCATGGCGCAACGGATGTTTCCCGCCAGCATCGGTCTTGCGCTCTGCGACGGTAGCGGCGCGGCGCTCGCGGTCACGGATGATTCAATCGACGAGCGTCTCGGCAAGCTGGGCAAAATGAGCCCCGACTGGGCCGCGCGGGTGCAGGACCTGGACTGTGTCGAACTCGGGTCGGATGGCATGGTGCTGATCATGAACCTGCAGGCCGGCGCTGATCCGGCGGCGGGTTTCCTGCTGTGGTGGGTGACGGACGCTGCCGCCGGCCAGCAGTCCGCGGACCTCCATGACACCCTGCTGTCGCTGGGAGTCTGCGTTCGCAACGAACTCGAGCTGCAGACCGAGCTGGACAACATGGCGCTGGAGCTGGCCGAGCGCTACGAGGAGCTCAATCTCGTCTACCACACCGATGACCAGGTGAGCTATTTCCGCGAAGGCTACGAGGCCTTTCGGGCCCTGGTGCAGAACTGTGCCGACTATCTGGACGCCGGATTGGCGGTCATCTACCTGCGCGATAAGGGTGTGTTCGTCGAAAGCCATTCGGCCCTCGACGCGATGGATGTTCGCCTGATCCAGTCTGTGATGGACGACTACCTTTACGACAAGGTGGCCGGCAGCGGCGACGTGGAGTTTCTGAACAATGGCGACGACGACAGTGACGACGATTCTGCCCCGGTGCCCTACCGCTTGATGGCCGGTCCGGTGGTCAGTTTCGGTGACCAGACCGACGGCGTACTGCTCATCGCGAACCTGCTGTCGTCCAGGTCCTTTTCCAACAGCGACAAGAACCTGCTGGCCGTCATGGCCCGGAAAGCGGCCAAGATCATCCAGGGCAGCTACGACGGTCTGACTGGCCTGTTTAATCGCGCGAGCTTCGAGAACCTGGTAGAGAGCAGTCTGGCAAGCTTGCGCAGCCGCGGCGGCTATCACTGTCTGCTGCACATCAACGTGGACAAGTTGCACCGCGTCAATGAAACGGTTGGCCACGAGGCCGGGGACATGGTCATTCGGGCCTTTGCCGGCGCCGTAGCGGAGGAGCTGCGCGATACGGACGCACTGGCGCGGCTCGGTGGCGATGAACTCGGCGTGCTGATCAACAACTGTAGTCCGCAAAAGGGTTCTGCCATCGCTGACAAACTGATCAGGCGCCTGGCCGCATTGCAGCTCGAATGGCGGGGCGAGCGGCTCAACGTGACGGCGAGCATCGGTGTCGCGACGCTGGGCGAAGCTGCCCGCAGCGGTGAACAAGTCATGAAGTACGCCGTCATGGCCTGCGACGTCGCCAAGGAAAACGGCGGCAACATGGTGCAGGTCTACGAGCATGACGATGTCCGCCTGAAGGAACGCGAAGCCAACATGTGGATGGTGGGTACCGTGCATTCTGCGCTGCGTGAAGGCCGATTCATGCTCCATGCGCAGCCCATCGTGCCGCTGAATGCAACGGGTGAAACCCACCTGGAGATCCTGTTGCGGATGCAGGATGGCGACAAGGTGGTTTCGCCCGACGCCTTTCTGCCAGCCAGCGAGCGCTACCAGATGATGGAGGCCATCGACCGTTGGGTCGTGGAGAATTCGCTGATGCAGATCGGGATATACCTGGACAGCCAGCCACGGGTTCGGCCGGTCTTCGGCATCAACCTGTCCGGGCAATCCTTCTGCACGCCCGACTTCCTGAATTTTGCGCTGGACGTCTTGCGCAAGTCCCAGGTGCCGCCGGAGCTGATCTGCTTCGAGATTACCGAAACGGCCGCAGTGGCCAACCTGGCCCAGGCCAAGATTTTCATCGAAGCCTTGCGCAACGAGGGCTGCCAGTTTGCCCTCGATGATTTTGGTGCCGGCCTGAGTTCCTTCGGCTACCTGAAGTCTTTCGACGTGCAGTACCTGAAGATTGATGGTGCGCTGGTGCGCGACATTGTCGATGACAAGGTCAATGCTGCGATGGTGGAGTCCGTGACCCAGATCGGCCACGTGATGGGGCTGAAAACCATCGCGGAATTCGTCGAGACGGATCAGGCACGCGCGTTGCTGACCAAGATGGGCGTGGATTTCATCCAGGGATACCTGATAAGCAAGCCGAGCCCGCTGCACGAGCAGTTAGCGGCTCTGGACACCCAGCCGTCACTGCGTGCGCTGTGATGGAGAATGCCCAGGATCTGGACCGCAAGGTTTTCACGTCGCGGGTCGGCATCGAGACCTTCGTGGCGCCCGTTGGCGCGCTGAACACGGCGGAGATCAACGAGGAACTGAAAGCGGTTCTGGATGAACGCGTTGCGCAGGGCGAGTACGGCGTCATCGTCGATCTGGCCGACGTATCGCAGCTGAACAGCAAAGCCATCGAGATCTTGCTCGACGCCCAGGACGAGTTGCTCCAGCACGGCGGTCGGTTGAAGGTGGTTGGTGCCGGGCCGGTCGTGGTCGAGGCCCTGCAGATCACCGGCTTCGTGCACTACGTGCCGACACAGGGCCGCGAGCCACTGGACCCGGTGCGGGATGCGACCCCGGCCTACGACCCGCTGCCACTGGGCGAATTACTGGTGCGCAAGGGTCTCATCACCCAGCAGCAGGTCGACGAAGCACTCAAGGCACAGAAGAACACCGGCAAGCGCCTCGGCGAAATCGTCACCGCACGCGGCTGGCTGGACGAGCGCCAGGTGCTGCAGGCCCTGGCCGAACAACTGGCTGTGCCCATGGTACGGCTGCGCGCCGGTGTGTATGACCCGGAAACCGCCGGCATGCTGGATCATGACACGGCGGCGCGACTGAAGGTGCTGCCGCTGTTCTGCGTGCGCGGCGTGGTGGCGCTGGCCACCGCCAACCCTCAGGACATGCCGAGCCTGAGCGAGATCGAAGACCGCCTGCAGAAGACGGTGCGGCCCATCATGGCCCGCGCCGAAGACATCATGAAGTGCCTGGAGGAAAACACCGACGACCTGTTTATGTCGGAGGACTTCATTACCGATATCGACAACGACATCGAGGTAGTGGAAAGCGTCATCCCGGAGGACTACTCCACCATCGACGAGATGGCGGCCGGCAGCCCTATCGTCAACCTGGTGAACTCACTGATACACCGCGCGATTCACGACGGCGCGAGCGACATCCACATCGAACCCAGCCGCAAGACGTCCCGGGTGCGCTTCCGCGTCGACGGCGTGCTGTACGAAGTCATGACGCCCCGCATCGAGCTGCACCCGGCTGTCGTCTCGCGCCTGAAGGTCATGGCGAATCTCGACATTGCCGAACGGCGCCTGCCCCAGGACGGACGCATACAGGTGTTCACCAAGCAGCGATGCATCGACCTGCGCTTCAGCTCGCTGCCCGGCCTGTACGGCGAAAAGGTGGTGCTGCGGGTACTTGATAAAGATCAGGCGATCCTGGATGTGAAGAACCTGGGCATGACGGAGGCGAACCTGGCCACCTATATGCACCTGCTGCAGCACACCCACGGCCTGCTGCTGGTTACAGGGCCGACAGGCAGCGGCAAGACCACGAGCCTGTACGCAGCGCTGAACCAATTGAACAGCCTGGAGAAGAGCATCGTCACCATCGAAGATCCGGTCGAGTACCAGATCGACGTGATCAACCAGAACGAGGTGCGTGACAAGGTCGGGCTGAGCTTTGCGAAAGTGCTGAAGCACGTGCTCCGCCAGGATCCCGACATCGTGATGGTGGGCGAGATCCGCGACAAGGAGACGGCCACCATCGCCGTGCAGGCCGCCTTGACCGGCCACCTCGTGCTGTCGACCCTGCATACCAACGACAGCGTCGGCGCCATCAACCGCATGGTCGACATGGGCGTGGAACCGTACATGCTGTCGTCGGCACTGATCGGCGTGATGGCCCAGCGCCTGGTTCGCACCATTTGCCCGAAGTGCAGAACCAGTTTCCGCGCGCCGCCGGAAGTGGTGGAGCGCTATGGCTGGGGTGACGGCTCGATCATGCTGAGCAAGGGCCGCGGCTGCACAGAGTGCTATGACTCGGGTTACAAGGGCCGCATGGCGATTCACGAACTGCTGGCCGCCGACAGCCGCTTGCAGAAGCTGATCATGATCAACGCCAGCCGTGACGAGTTGAACGAGTACCTGGTCGAGGCCGAGATCCAGACCCTGTTCAAGGACGGCCTTGGCAGAGTCCGTGACGGTCGCACTACCCTCGAGGAAATCTCGCGGGTCACCACGGGTTAGCCATGCCTATCGAGTTGCAAAGCGCGGGCGCGGCGACGCCCGTCGAGACAACCGGACCGAAGGCCCCGACCCTGCGCAGCCGCCCGTTTGGCGCCGCGGCGCCGGGCATGCGCGACCGAATGGCCTTCACTGAACAGCTCGCGCTGTTGCTGGAAACCGGCATGCCGCTGCACACCGCGCTGCAGAATCTTGCCCGGCAGGCCGGCAACCCGGCCATGCGCGAGATCGTGAACGACCTGGTCGCCGAGGTGGAATCCGGCCAGCGCTTCGCCAGCGCGCTGGCCAAGCACCCCGAACTGTTCGCCTCTACCTACGTGAACCTGGTGTCGGCGAGTGAAGGTAGCGGCTTCCTGCCGAAGGTGCTGGAGCAGCTGCTGGCCGAAGAAGAAAAGCGCGACGAGTTGCGCAAGACCATCGTGTCGGCCCTGACCTACCCGGCTTTCCTGATGGGCTTCTCGCTGCTCGTAGTGGTCTTCGTGCTCGTAGTGGTGTTCCCGAAGTTTGGCGACATGTTCGCACGGATCCAGGATCAGCTGCCGCCTACGACAGTCGCACTGATGGCCATGAGCGATGTGCTGCGCGATTACTGGTGGCAGCTCTTGCTGGTGCTGGGCGGCGCCGGGCTGCTGATTGCGCGCTGGCTCAATTCCGAAGCGGGTCGCACGGTCACCGACCGGTGGAAGCTCACGATGCCGGGTGTCGGCAAGATCTTCGTGCAGCTCTACATTGCACAGTCGTTCCGCGTTGTGAGCCTGTCGCTGGCCCACGGCGTGTCTATCGTCGACGCGCTGGACGCGACGCGAGACGTGGTCAGCAATCGCCTGTATCGAGCTTTACTGGTGAAAGTGGAGCGCTCGGTGCAGGAAGGCGGCACTATCGCCGCCGGTTTCACCGAGAGCCAACTCATGCCGGACCTGGTGAAGCAGATGATCGCCACGGCCGAGTCCTCGGGCAACCTGGCGCCGGTGATGGGCCGGGTGGCAGAACACTACGAGCGCGAGCTGAGCCGACGCCTGGTGTCTTTGAGCAAGATGGCCGAGCCCGCGATGCTGCTGGTGATGGGCGTCGTGGTCGGCATCATCGTCAGTTCCCTGATCCTGCCGATCTTCAAGCTCAGCAAAGCTGTGACCTGAGTCACATGCAGGCGGCTGGCGGCGCGGCTTGACTTAATGTGACCCAGTTCCTGTAGAGCGATCCGCTTTTGGTTAAGAATTTCACGCAGTTGCCGACAATTGGTAGAGCCTCTTAGACGGGGCAGTGCGACAGGGAATGGAGACGCACCAATGCGACAGGTTAAGACGAGTATCAGACAGGCCGGCTTCACACTGGTGGAGCTGCTGATCGTGGCGATTATTCTGGCGATTCTGGCGGCCATCGTGGTACCGCAGTTCGCATCTACGACCACAGATGCCCAGGAAGCGGCGCTGCGCGCGAACCTGTCCGCGATCCGCGGCGCAATCTCCCTGTATCGCCAGCAGCACAACGAATATCCGGCACTGAGCGCGGCTACCGGCGGTGCCTGTACGGGTACAGCCGGCACCGGCGTTGCCGAAGATCGGCAGGCGCTGGTCGACCAGCTGACCCGCTACACGAACGCGAACGGCCAGTCCTGCTCGCGGCCCGACGGTGGTTCCTACCCCTTCGGCCCGTACGTGGACGAGAACGACATTCCCGCGAATCCGATCACGGGCAGCAACGCGATTGAGATCGTCGGCGCTGCGGCAGCCACTGCCGGTGACCTGGGCATGCAGGGCACGGGCGCGGGACTCGGCTGGAAGTACGACGTGACCTCCGGCAAGTTCATTGCCAACGACACCAACACCGATTCTAACGCGGTTCGTTACGACGCTTATTGAGCAGGGACCTTCTGGTCTTTCCGGGGGACATTCTGATTTTTCTCCGGAAGGAGAAAAAGCTGAATGTCCCCAATTGCAACCCATCGTAGACCCAGGCCCCGCAGTCCCGCGCCGTTGCCGGAGCATGGGCAGATTGCATCCGCCTGCAACGACGGCTTCACCATCACGGAACTGCTGGTTGTCGTCATCATCATCGGGCTGCTCGCGGTCGTGGCGACCCCCGCCCTGCGCTCCACCGATCCCCATAAGCTCGATCTCGCCGCGACAAAGGTCGCAGAGGCGATTCGTCTGGCGCGCAGCGAATCGATGCGCACCGGCGAGGTCTACGGCATCACCATCAGCCAGGCCTCCCAGCAGGTCCGGGTGCGCCGCTACGACATCACAGCCGATCCCGTCAATCCGCTCGAGACCCTGTACCACCCGGTCGACAAACAGCTGCTCGATTTCGATTTCGACGAACTGGCGACCACCCAGGGCGTGCGGATCAACAACACGCAGGACGTCTTCGACTACCCGGATGCTGGCCGGCGGCGTACGGTGCTGTTCGACCGTCAGGGCGTACCGGTGTGGATTCTTGCGGGCGGTTCGACAATCGAGCCGCTGACCCAGGGCATTGTTGAACTGAGCCTGGATGCCTCCAAACAGGCTGTTCAGATCGCGCCGTTCACCGGCCGGGTGACGATCCAGTGATGGGCCTGGCGCTGCAAAGCTGTCGTGCTCAGCGCGGGCTAACGTATGTCGAGATCCTGATCGCGACGATTATCCTGCTGGTTGGTTTGTTACCGGCGCTGGATGCGCTGCGCGGCGCGGTGATGGGCACCGGAACGAACGATGCATACGTTCAGGCCCAGCATCGCCTGTACGGCCAGCTGGAAGCAGTGCTGGCCGAGCCCTTTGCCGACCTCGATGACGCCGCGCAAGCCGCCGGATCGCGAACCACGCCAACCGCCTACTCCGAGCCGGGCGGTACACCCGGGCGGCTGCTGGTCTTCATCGCGCGCTATGACGGCGACAACGCGGACGCCGACAGCAATCCCTTCACCGGTGTAGACGAGGGCCTGCTCTGGATCCAGGCAGCGGTGGAAAACACGCCGTACGCACTGGAAACCCTGGTGGCCCAGTGAAGGCCAGGAGCACACAGGCCGGCGTCACGCTCATCGAACTACTGGTCAGCGTGGTGATCGCGGCGCTGCTGTTTGCGGGACTGAACAGCGTTGTTTCCGGCCTGCTTGGCTCCCGCGACTATGTCAGCGAACGCACGGCCCTGACCCGGGATGCGGAATTCGCGATGGACCGAATGGTGCGCACGGTTAGTCATTCGCGCAAACTGCTGCTGCCGTATCCCGACCGTGCTGCGTCGGACTGGCCGGAGAACATCCGGGAGGAGACCGTGCCGCCGTCGCCACCGATCGGCAGCAGCATCAAGGCAACCGCAGTGCTCGCGATCACGATGCCTGCTTTCATAGACAATGACTTCGACGGTTTTCCCGACGCCGACAACGACCGCGACGGTCTCATCGATGAGGACGTCTACAACGACCGCAACAACGACTTTGCATCTGGTATCTATCTGATCGACGACGACGGCGACGGCTGGGTCGATGAGGGCCCGGGGCAATGGTGGGACGACGATGAGTTTAATTTTGTCTGGGACGAGGACCCGGAGAACGGCATCGACAACGATGGCGATGGGAGCGTTGGCGAGGACCCGTCGAACGACGCCAACGGCGATGGTTGTCCCGGAATCTGCGGTATCGACGACGACGGCGACGGCAATATCGACGAAGGCAACGTTCAGGACGACGACGAGGACGGTCAGGACGACGAGGACTGGTACGACGCGCTGGTCTTCTCTCTGAACGGCAGCGAACTGACCGAGCGGGTGCACGTCCCGTGGGACATCAGCGGTGGTGGCGTCGTTGGTGGCCAGGACTTCGTCGTAAACACGATCGCCGAGAACGTCACCCGCTTGCGCTTCGAACGCGTGCCGACGTCGGCCGGCCAGCTCGAGCTAGTTGACATCACGCTGGAACTCACGACGCCGGCCGCCGGCACAGTGGCGGTCAATACGCGGGTACGCATAGGCGGCGCGCTGTGAATTGGGGACATTCCTCAACTACCGATGTGCGGACAGGTGCTCCGCGGGATCGCATCGGCTCCAGACCTCGCTGTCCGTTTGGCGGAAATCGAGGCATGTCCCCTGATCAGTCGGGCATCGCGATGGTGGCGGTGCTCGTGTTTCTGCTGGTCATCGCCGCAGTGGTGGCGCTCAAGGGCGGTGAGGAACTGGGCGAAATACACCTGGCCGCAGCCGACGCAGAAGTCCGACGCCTGGACTATGTCGCCCAGGCCGGCATGCAGCGCGCGCTGTGGCAGGCCGAGAACGCTTCCTGCACTGGTGACTTCACGATCCCGGCCACTGCCATCGGTCCGGACACCTACAGCGCCAGCACGACAGGCGGCGGCACCAACACGGTATACACTTTGCTCGCTGACCAGGACGCGTGGATCCGCAGCGACAACCCGACGAACACGGGAGGAGGCGATCAGCACGTCCGTTCTGAGGGCATCAATTTCGAACGGCCGCTGTACCGCTTCGACCTGTCCAGTTTGCCGCCGAACGCACAGGTCAAGTCGGCGATCGCGTGGTTCTACCTGGAATCGGGCAAGGAGCATCCGGAAGGCCCGGTCACCATTAACCGCGTCACGGCTGACTGGACCGAGAGCGATGCGACCTGGGAGGCCCTGGGCGACAAGCTCGACCCCGCGGCCCTGGGCATGATCCCGGCCCAGGCAGTCGGCGGCGTCTGGGTGTCAGTCAACCTTACCGCGCAGGTGCAGGCGTGGGTCAACGGCCAGCCAAACTACGGCATCGCGCTGGCGTCCACGGCCGAGGGCATCCATGCCGAATACAAGAGCCGCGAAGACGGCAGCACGCCGCCGCGGCTGGAGGTCACGGTGGGCACCGGGTCGGCATCGCCTTTGAACATCCAGGCCACCGGCACGCTGGAGACCGGTGTTACGCATACGTTGAGCCGGCCCGTCGCCACCGCTTACCAGTCACCGGGCACCATGACCCTGCAGCTCGGCGTCGATCCCGGTGAAGACGCGATGCCCGATTCGTTCTATAGCGCTCGCAACTACGGTGGTGCCACCTACGTCCAGGTGAACGACAACGGTTCGGACTGGCAGCAATACCCGCTGATTCGCTTCGATCTTGGCAAGCTACCGCGCGGTGCCGCGGTGCGCTCTGCGCAACTCGAGTTGCACATGAGGAACCTTGCCGCACCGGGCACCGCCACCATCCACCAGGTCACGCGCAGCTGGGTGGAAGGTACCAAGTCTGGCGGCGGTACAGCCGACGGCGTCTCATGGTTTACGTACGACGGCACCAACGCCTGGACATCGGCAGGCGGAGATTTCAACCCAGGGGTGGTCGCCGAGACCGCGATCGACGGTACCGAAACGTGGGTCAGCTGGGACGTCGCGCCGCTGGTCGAGCGCTGGCTCGCCGGCGACCCGAACTATGGGTTGATGATCAGGCCGGCCAACGGCCTGAGAGAAGCCGAATTCTCATCGAAGGAAGACTCCAATGTTGGCGTCGCGCCGAAGCTGACGATCGAGTACGCCTGCGAGTGCGGCAGTGCGTGCATGGCGCCGCAGGGTGCGGGCAATGTCCTGATGGTGGTGGTTAACCCGACGACGCTGGTTCCCTGGGATGCCTACAAGAAAGCGCTGTTCGAGTCCTGGGGCTACGCCGTTTCGATCATCAGCGAAAGCGCGAACCAGTCCGCCTACGACGCCGCCACAGCCACCGCCGATGCCGTGTTCATCTCCGAGAGCGTTAATTCGAGCCAGGTGGGCACCAAATTACAAAACGTACCCATCGGCGTCGTCAGCCAGGACGGCGATTACAACAGCGATCTGGGGCTTGCCGGGGGCAGCACGTGGCCGGTCGGGTCGGCGGTCAATGTCGCCGATACGGACCATTACATCACCCGGCCGTTCGCAGCCGGTCCGCTGGAGATGTACTCGGCGGCCATGGAACAACTGACCGTTTCCGGGGCCGAGGCCCCGGGACTGCAGACACTGGCAGACGCGGGTGGCGCGGGCGCGCTGGTGGTACTCGACAAAGGCGCGATGGGAACCGGCGGCAGCCCGCTGCCCGGCCGTCGCGTCATGCTGCCCCTGGGCCGGGACGGCAACACCAATTGGGACTACCTCAACAGTGAAGGCCTGCTGCTCGTTCAACGCGCCATCGCCTGGGCCATGGGCGCCGACGAAACCAGCGTCGCCGACGTGCTGCTGGTCGTGGTCGACCCGGGCAACCTGACGGCTCAGGAAGCCGAGAAGCAGGCGTTGATGGAGTCCTGGAACTTCACCGTGAACCTGATCGACGAGAGCGACAGCCAGGCCGAGTTCGATGCCGCGTTCGCCGACAACGACGTGGCCTATATCCCGCAGGACATCAACTCGTCGAACCTCGGCACCAAGCTGCGCAATGCGACGATCGGCGTCGTCAACGAAGAGGGCGAGCAGGTCGATGAGCTGGGCTTCTCCAGCGACAAGCTGTTCAAGACCCGGCACGAGATCGACTTAACCGATAATTCGCACTACATCACACAGAATTTTGCCACGGGTCTGCTGACCTTCGTCTCCAGCGATCAGTCCGTGCACATTCTGGACGGGGGCGTCGCCCCGGGGTTACAGGTTCTGGCAGAGACTTTCAACGTTGGCAGCCAGTGGAAAAAGTCGATGGGCACCCTCGAACCGGGCGATACACTCTCGGATGGTGGTAGCGCAACCGGCCGGCGCGTGCAGCTGCCCTGGGGTGGCGGCACCTTCGATATCAATCAGCTCAACGACGACGGGCGCACCATCATGCAGCGTGCCATCGAGTGGGCGGAGGGTGCCGGTCCTGCTCCTGCCCCTGCCTACAACGTCCTGATGATTGTCGGCAACCTGACGCTCTCCAGCAAGGACGTCGGCTACAAGGCACTGATCGAATCGTGGGGTCACACGGTCAGCCTGATCGATGACGGCGACAGCCAGGCCAATTACGACGTGGCGATGGATGCAGCCGACGTGATCCTTGCCTCCGGTTCGGCCATCGGTTCCAGTATCCTGGACAAGCCGACCAATACCACCAAGGGGATGGTGAACGAAGTGAACGGCAAGATCGACAACTTCGGTTTTTCCAGCAGTACCTCTGCGACGGCGAATTTCAACACCTTCTCCACGACCAGTCCCACGCATTACATTACCGAACCCTTTGCCGGTAACGCGGTGACGGTGTTTACCTCTTCCCTGACCAACCCGGTACCGGGCGGCACATTGGCGCCAGATCTGCAGAATGTGGGTGAGGTGACCGGCACAGTGGCACTGGGAACGCTGGATGCCGGCGCAACGCGTTATGACAGCAACCCGTCGCAGGGACGTCGTGCACACCTGCCGTATGCCAATGCGGAGACGACCGATATGACAGCGGATGGCAAGACGATCCTGCAGCGCACCCTCGAATGGGCCGCGGGTGCCGGTGCCGGCGCCGCCACCATGCCCATCGCGCACTGGAAATTCGATGAAGGCAGCGGCCCGACCGCCTTTGACTCCGTGGGTGGCAACGATGCTACCCTGAATGGCAATCCGACCTGGACGATCGGTACGCTCGGCGACGCCCTCGACTTTGACGGGAGTGGTGACTATGTCACTACGGACAGTAATTTCACCCCGCCCCCAATTGGCACCGTCACGTTCTGGATGCAGGTGTCCGGCTCACCCGCCTCGCACGGGCGTTGTTCGATCTGGCCCTCACTGGCGTCAACACAGAATTCGTTACGACCACGACCATCGACACGCCCGGGCAGTGGTATCACATCGCGGCGTCGTACGACACAACGAATGATGCCTATGCTGTATATATTGACGGTGTTCCGCACAAGAGCGGGACCTACCCGTCCGCGCTGGCGGTGCCCGCCGCGAACCTGCTGTCGATCGGTACCCGCACCGGTTCGACCAACTACTTCGATGGCGTGCTTGATGACGTGCGCATCTACGACAAGTTCCTGTCTGCTGCAGAAATCGCTGACCTGGCTGCCGGCGGTGGGGGTGGTGGCGGTGGTGGCGGTGGTGGTACCTGCGACAGCAGCGGTAACTATCTTGACCAGTTCGAGGTGTATGCCTTCAACAACAGCGATGGCAGTATCGACTGGTCGACCAGCCCGTGGGCGGAGGTCGGCGAGAGCGACGGCCCGACCGCCGGTGATATCCGTATATGGTCCGACCTGGACAGCGTGCGTATCCGTACCCGCGACAACGACAACGGTGGTGAGGGTCTGGAACGCGAGGCCGACCTGACGGGGGCGGCCACCGCGACCCTGTCCTATGATTACCGGCGCGACAAGCTGGATAATGCCAATGACTACAGCACGGTGGAGGTTTCCGCCAACGGCGCGGCCGGGCCGTGGACGGAACTGGCGCGCTACCAGGGACCCACCAACGACGGCGCCTATACGACTGCGTCACACGATATCAGCAGCTTCATCAGCGCCAATACCCGTATCCGCTTCAAGACCTCGACCGACCTGGGTAACCAGGATGTAGTCTGGTTCGACAACATCGAGATCCAGTGCGCCCCGTGATCGGTGCGCAGAGCGCACCCTACGGTTCGGCGCGGTATTGACCGATTGCGTAGGGTGCACCCCGTGCACCATGTTCGGTGCGCACAGTCAATGAGCGGGGTCGGACCTCTTCAAGATACTGATAAGTAGATAGTCAGCCAGGAAATGTGCCTGATTTCCGGGCTTAGAGTGTGCATTTCAGGCCACTTTTGGGGCGAATAACAGAATGCCAGGCGCTTTATGCCACTCCTGTAGGGAACCCGGTCAAGGTTGTGTGCGCGCGACCGACACAAGTGAAAGGGGGCAAGGCTGATGGACCAACCGACCAATACACTCTGGGAAAAAGTCACCGCGGATGCGGAGCTGCTGACACTGCCGGCTGTCTATCTGCGCCTGAGGGCGGTCCTGGATGATCCCGATTATGCTGTCTCGGATATCGAGGAGGCCATCGGCTCGGATCCTGCCATCGCCGCACGCCTGCTGCGCCAGGCCAACAGTCCCTATTTCGGCTTTGCCACGAAAATTGGAACCATCTCGCGTGCAGTCGGCTTGCTCGGTTCGCAGCAGGTGCATGACCTGGTACTGGCGACCTCGGTGGCGCAGACATTTAACGGTATTCCCATCGAAGTGATGGATATGCATGCCTTCTGGACGCGCAGCGTCTACTGCGCGGCGGCTGCACGACTGCTGGCGGTGAACTGCAACATACTGGATAGCGAGCGACTGTTTGTTGCGGGGCTGCTGCGTGATATCGGGCATCTCGTCATGTACCAGTCGATCCCGGACGAATCAACGGAAGCCCTGCTGTATTCACAGTTGGAGAGTCGGCTGCTGCACGAGGTGGAGCGTGAAGTGATCGGCTTCGATTATGCCCAGCTGGGCGGGGCCCTGCTGCACCAGTGGGGGCTGCCTGCGAGCCTGTGTGAGTCGGTGCAGTGGCACATTTCGCCCCAGCAATCGACCGACTATTTTCTGGAGGCCTCGATTGTGCATCTCGCCGGGGTGCTCAGTGATGTCGGTCAGACCGACGAGGATGCCTATGACTACTGTGTATCACAGGGGCATCCGTTCGCCTGGGAGGTCACGGGTCTGACGCCCGAACAGTGCGCAGCATTCCAGGAAGAGGTCGAAAGTCAGCTCGATGATGTCATGTTCCTGATCTTTCCCGCATCAAAGACCGTGCATCCCGGTTCACGACTCGCGATCGGCGTCTGACGATAGCGGGGTCGGACCTCTTCAATGTACTGATACGCCAGCAGTTGATGCCTCAGGGCGCGCTGTTTCTCAGCTTGGACCGTACTTTTCAGGGCCCTTTTAGGGCAAACAAGCGTTAGAAATGATAAGAGGGGGCTGATAAGAGGGGGTCGGACCTACACAACATCTTGATAAATTTGTGCTTTGTACTGGAGGCCGCCTCG
>CAMYJV010000052.1:19717-22944 GCA_947258805.1 uncultured Gammaproteobacteria bacterium
AGCAGTTGATGCCTCAGGGCGCGCTGTTTCTCAGCTTAGACCGTACTTTTCAGGGCCCTTTTAGGGCGAATAAGCGTTAGAACGATAGAAGGGGGTCGGACCTCCACAACATCCTGATAAATCTGTGCTTTGTACTGGGGGCCGCCTCGTTTCTCTACTTAGATCATTCTTTTCAGGCTTCTAAATAGACGAATAAGGGCTCGGTTCCTCCTGGCACGAACACACCGCATTCTGTTCCAGTGGGCATATGTTCCAGCGCACAAAACTTGAGATCGCTCCCTAACCACCTGAAATTTGATCGTTGTGTTGTTGAAATCGATTGGGGATCGATGCATATATTACCGAGCGATCCCGCATTTCCCCCGCTGCCTGACCAACAAACCATCACCCGGCGGCGCTAGTCAGCTGAGAAGATTGCGGAATTTTCTGCCCGTGTGCATACTCTGCGAATATACAGAGACCGGTCAATGTCCTCATGACATTCCTGACCGATCTGATGAAAGTGAACCCATGCGTAACCGGGACAAGACGATGTGCAATGAATGCGAGCCTGATCATCCATGAATGAAAACGTGACTCTCAAGGGCGGCGGACGTCATATATCCCCCTTCAAATTTATACCTTGGACCCTGCTGCTAATTGTCTACATGGTGACGGTACACTATACCGATCTGGACATGAGCGGGGTCGCTGGTTATATCTTCCTCGGGCTTGGTGTCTTCGTCTTATTTATCGAGTTCTTCAAGTCAGGTGATATCAACACCTGGGCATTTCTGGTAGACCTTATCAGCGCTATCATCGCACTTCTTATTGCAACCGTGCTGTTGTCCTACCTTTACTTCAAGCTGGGAGAGAAGCCTACCTTCTTTCACTGGTTTGGCTTCGCAATAATCCTGGGCGATGCAATCCTGAGCCCGTTCAACGCCTTTCGAACGGCACTGCGCAACCTGGGGCTGGGTACACCGGTCTGATACAAAGGTGGCGTGTGGGGTCGGACCTCCCCAACATACGGATAAGTCAGCACTAAATGCGACAGAGTGCCTCGTTTCCCAGCTTAGACCGTAGTTTTCAGTCATCTTATAGAGCACGTAAGTATTTGGTTCCTCCCGCAGGCATAAGGTGTCTCCATCTCCATCGATCACCCGACCCGGATGGCTGGCCTGCAGTTCGCCGCCAATCGTATCCAGGTATTCGCGCTGTCCCACGGCGATACTCTGGGTCCACGCCGGGTGCCGCGCCAGATCGCCCTTTGCAAGCGCCTGATTAACCCACGCACGCAGGCCGTCGCGCAAACTGTCCGCCTCGGTAAAACCCAGCAATGCGGCAAGTGCTGGCACATCGATGCACCGGTAGCGCTTCTGCAATGACTGAATTTCGTTGTAGCCCGCGTGCATCCAGTCCGAGGGGTGTTCCACTGCACCGGCCCGGACCATGTTCAGATCGATGTAGACCATGCACCGTGCCAGATGTCCATCTGCCTGCACGGCGGTGGCATGGTAGCGGTCCTCCCAGTAGGCGCCCTTGCGTGACTTGCGGCGGTTGAACTGTTGGGCGACCCGTCCGGCTATCAACTGCATGCTGTGCGCGATCTCGCCACGCCCCATATCCTTGACCAGCAAATGGACGTGGTTCGACGTCACGACATAATTCAACACACACAGGTCATAGCGCTTGCGTGCCTGATACAGCCAGTACACCCAGGCACGACGGTCCTTCGCAAATTTGAGCAGAAACTGCTGCTTGTGACAGCGATGCGTGATGTGCCAGACATGACCCGGCAGGAAATACCGATGTGCGCGTGGCATAGGCTTCCTCCTTGAAGCTGTGTTTTCGACCCTGAAAATGACGATTAAGGCTTCTACATTACCCAAATAGCTGCACTTTTTTCTTTAGGATCATTCTGATAGAGAGGTCCGACCCTGTCTGCATTCAGTAGCCAAAGCGGCCGTGCGTGACAGGCATCCTCCACCCTGACTTCAGGAAACCGCGCATCCTGCCGATAAACCTGTCTGCGGAATTATCTTTTTTTACAGGTGGTTAGGGCGTCCATACGCATGATCAGTGACTTGAAGGATGCATGGCGGGCATCGGCGTTTCACAGCGAGGAGCTGGCTCTGTTCGCGCGCAATGCCACACTCAACGAGACCCGCCGGGGGCTGGTCACGCTGAGCATGGTGCTGCTGGCGATCTTCGCCTTTGGTGCCCTGCTGTTCTATTTCTTCAATTTCTCGGACTACACCGTTTACACCACCTGCCTGCTGGCCGTGCTGGCGGCACACGTGATGATCTCCGCGCAGGCCGCCAGGGATGCCCGTGCGTTACATTTGCTGGGCACTACATTGATCATGATCAGTGGCACGGCCTTCGTGTTGCTGGCGCACCGGGCCGGCGACTTCAACCAGGTCCTGTTTGCCAGCGTGGCACTGTTGTTCATGGTGGCACCGCTGGTACCGTGGGGCCTGCGCGAGGCCGTGCTGGTGACCGGCCTGATCTACGCGACGTTTACCCTTTCCACCTGGACCTCGGCGCAGCGCTTCGACAATGAGACGCTGTGGTCGCTGCAGTTCATCATGGTCAGTGCCGGCGTCATCAGCCTGATGCTGGTGGTGCGTAATACCGTGATCCGCAAGGAGGACATCCGCACGCGCTATGACCTCGAGCAGGCCAATCGCAAGATGATGTACCTGTCGAACAAGGACCCGCTCACCGGTGCATGGAACCGCCGTTTCCTGAAGCATAAATTCGAGCGCTTTGGCGAGGACCGGCATGCGGCCGGCGAGCCCTGGCATTTTGCCTTCGTCGATGTGGACGACTTCAAGCCGATGAACGACAACTGCGGTCACGACTATGGCGACGTGGTACTGCGCACCCTGGCCAATGTGTTTGCCGGAGCGATCGGTGATAACGGCTACCTGGTGCGCATGGGCGGTGACGAGTTTGCCGTGCTGTTCAGCCATGCCGAGCCAGAGGCACTGCTGGGTGAGGCCTGGCAGGGGCTGAATACCACCATGCCGCCCTCGCGGGACTGTGCCGTACTCCCCGTGGGCCTCAGCATCGGGCTGGTCACGGTGTATCCCGGGGTGAGCCTGTCGCTGATCGCCGTGAGTCGCGAGGCCGACCAGGTCCTCTACCAGGCCAAGGACCGCAAGGAGCAGTACCATGATGCGGTGAATATCGTGGCCACTGAACTGAAGTCCGGCACACAACGCCAGGAAACCGTCGCCTGA
>CAMYJV010000053.1:0-2217 GCA_947258805.1 uncultured Gammaproteobacteria bacterium
TGCTCGTAGGGATCGCGGCGCAGGTTGAAAATCATCGGGATGCGCAGGGGCACAAACGGCTCCATCCACACACGCAGCGTGCCCGGCGCCTTCTGCTCGGCGAAGATCAGCTTCCAGTCCCGGTAACGCAGCGCCGTCAGGTCGCCATCGTCGGAAAAATAGAAAATCTCGTCGCGAGGGCCCGCCTCTGCTTTACCGGTCAGGTAAGGCAAGTAGTTGTACCCGTCGAGGTGCACCTTGTAGCTCCGGCCGATGGCCTTGGCGCCTTTCAGCAGCTGCTGCTTGACCTGGTCATCGCCGGCGGCGGCCAGGAAGGTGGGCAGCCAATCCATGTGATGCATGATTTCGTTGGAGACCGAGCCGGCCTCGATCTTGCCGGGCCAGCGCACCATGGCGGGCACGCGCCAGCCACCCTCCCAATTGGAGTTCTTCTCATTGCGGTAGGGTGAAGTCGCGGCGTCTGGCCAGGTGTTCTTGTGCGGCCCGTTATCCGTGCTGTAGAAGACGATCGTGTTGTCCGCGATGCCCAGCTCATCGAGCTTCTTCAGCAGCTGGCCGACATGCCTGTCGTGTTCCACCATGCCATCGCTGTATTCATCCTGTCCCGAAATGCCGCGCAGCTCCGGCTTCACGTGAGTGCGGAAATGCATGCGTGTGCCATTCCACCACACAAAGAACGGTTTGCCTGACTTTGCCGAGCGGTCGATAAAGTCCAGGGCGCCATCGACGGCCTCGTCATCCACCGTTTCCATGCGCTTTTTCGTCAGCGGCCCGGTGTCCTCGATCTTGCCACCGGCGCTGCTCTTGATGACGCCTCGCGGGCCAAAGCGTTCGCGGAAGTTTGGATACTCCGCTGCGTCCGGATAATCCTCGTTTTCCGGCTCTTCTTCGGCGTTCAGGTGATAGAGGTTGCCGTAGAATTCATCGAAACCGTGATTGGTCGGCAGGTGTTCATCCTTGTCGCCAAGGTGATTCTTGCCGAACTGTCCGGTCACGTAACCCCGCTGCTTCAGCAGGCCGGCAATCGTCGGGTCTTCCTCTCTCATCCCCAACTCGGCGCCGGGCAAGCCGACTTTCGACAGACCGGTGCGAAACACGCTCTGCCCTGTGATGAAAGATGAACGCCCGGCCGTGCAGCTCTGCTCACCGTAGTAGTCGGTGAACATCATGCCTTCGCTAGCGACGCGGTCGATGTTTGGCGTCTGGTAGCCCATCAATCCTTTCGTGTAGGCACTGACATTGGACTGACCGATGTCGTCGCCCCAGATCACAAGGATATTTGGCTTTTCCTGGCCGAAAGCTGCCATCGACAGCGTTGACAAAAGAGAAACGGCAATCCAGCCCGCGACACGACGGACATCAAGGGTCGTCATTAGGGTTCTCCCGATCAAGGATATTTTTATCGTTGGCGCGGTACGCTAACCTCTATCCACCATGCAATCAACTGCGACTTTGGGTGGCATGCCGAGACGAGTTTCGTGCGTCAATGCCACTGGACGTGGACTAATCGACCCCGTAACCGAAACGCTCGATCAGCTCTCGCGCCGGAGGGCTGCGAAGAAACTGCAGGAACGCGCGGGCAGCCGGGTTGTTAGATCCTCTCGCCAGCAGGATCCCGTCCTGCCGAATGGGCGCGTACGGACCCGGCGGGACTATCCAGTGACTGCCTGACCGGGCCTCCCCGCGACTCTCGACCGACGACAAGGCGACAAGGCCAAGCTCGGCGTTCCCGGATGCGACCATCGCGTAGGCCTGGCCCACGTTCTCGCCCATCACGATACAGTCCCGGACGTCCGCATAAACATTGAGCGCCTGCAGGGTCTCCACGGCCGCGCCACCGTAAGGGGCGAGGCGTGGGTTCGCGATGGCGAGGGAGCGAAAGTCACCGGTACGCAGGACCGTCGCGCCGTCGCCCTGCAAACGCTGCGGATCCGGACTCCACAGAACGAGGCGGCCTGCCGCGTAGGTCTGCCGTGAGCCGCGCACCGCCAGGCCCGCGTCTTCCAGGCGTCGCGGGCGTTCCTGGTCGGCTGCCAGCAGCACGTCGAAGGGCGCGCCGTTGATAATCTGTGCGTAGAGCTTGCCGGTAGATCCCGCCACGAAGTCGAGCGTGTGATCACTGGCCTGCTCGAAGTCGGCTTGCAGTCGCTTCGCCACCGTTGCGAAGTTGGTGGCTACCGCAATCTGCGCGTTCTCCGCGCTCGATGACACCGGAGA
>CAMYJV010000053.1:2231-18636 GCA_947258805.1 uncultured Gammaproteobacteria bacterium
TGCAGCGCGAGGCCGATGGCCGCCGTGAGGCGTGAGAGATCGTCCGGCTCGATCACGTAAGGCGGCATCAGGTAGACGAGCTTGCCGAAGGGCCGGATCCAGACACCGGCATCCACGAAGCGCCGCTGAAATTCCGCGACATCGGCGGGCTCGTGCAGTTCCACCACGCCGATCGCACCGAGCACCCGGACGTCGGCCACGGCAGAATGCTTTTGGTACGCCGCCAACTCATTGCGCAGTTGGGACTCGATGGCGACCACCCGCGCCTGCCAGTTCGTCTCCTGCAGCAACTCGATGCTGCGCAATGCCACGGCACAGGCCAGCGGGTTTGCCATGAAGGTGGGCCCGTGCATCAGCACACCGCCATCGGCCTCGATGCCGTGGGCGACGCGTGGCGTGGCCAGCGTTGCGGCCAGCGTCAGGTAACCGCCGGTCAGGGCTTTGCCGACGCACAGGATGTCCGGGGCGACGCCCGCGTATTCGCAGGCGAACATGCGTCCGGTGCGGCCGAAGCCCGTGGCGATCTCATCGGCGATCAGCAGCACGTCGTGCTCCGTGCACAGTTTGGCGACACCGGCCAGGTAATCGGCCGAGTAGAACCACATGCCGCCGGCGCCCTGCACGATGGGTTCGAGGATCACTGCGGCGATTTCGTCGCGGTGGGCAGTGAGCAGCGCCGCGACGTCGTCCAGTTCGCCCGAGCGCAAGGCCTCGCCAAAGCGGCTGACCGGGCGCGGCGAAAAAAGGTGCTGGGGCAACGCGCCGGCGAAGCGTTCGTGCATGCCGGTGACCGGGTCGCAGACCGCCATCGCGCCGAAAGTGTCGCCGTGGTAACCGCCGCGAAGAGTCAGCAGGCGCTTGCGGTTTGGCTGACCTTGGGCGAACCAGTACTGCAGCGCCATCTTGATGGCCGCTTCCACTGAGACGGAGCCCGAATCCGCGAAGAACACGTGCTCCAGGCCCTCGGGCGCGAGTTCCAGCAGCTGGCGGCCAAGCCGGATCGCGGGTTCGTGAGTCAGGCCGCCGAACATCACGTGGGCCATCTTCTGCAACTGGTCGGTCACCGCCGCGTTCAACGCCGCGTGGTTATAGCCGTGAATCGCGCACCACCAGGACGACATGCCGTCTATCAGTTCCCGGCCGTCGGCGAGTTTTATGCGCACGCCATTGGCCGAAACGACTTCGTAGGCCGGTAACGGGTCGATGGCCGAGGTGTACGGGTGCCAGAGATGCGCGCGGTCGAAGTCCGTCACTGGGCGGGTTCCGGCAACAGCGACAGGTCCAGGTGCGCGGCTGCATCGGCCACCCGCGGATCCGGACCCAGGTTGCGGATGAGACCGATTCTCGGTGCCGGCAACCAGTCATCCAGCGTCGCCAGGTTCTCCGCCTCCGCGGCCATGCTTTCCCCGGTCACGTTGGCGACCCAGCCTGCCAGCGTCAGCCCCGCTGCGTCGATTTCGCGCGCCGTGAGCAGCGCGTGGTTGAGACAACCCAGTTGCATGGCCACGACCAGGATCACCGGCCAGCCCAGATCCGCGGCCAGGTCGGCCATGGTGGCGGGCGCATCCAGCGGTACCAGCCAGCCGCCGGCGCCCTCCGCCACCGCAAATTCTGCGTGGCTGGCATCGAGTTGCTGCTGGCAGTGCGCGGCGAGTTCATCAGCGTTCAGCCTGCGCCCGTCGCGGGCGGCGGCGATATGCGGTGCCATTGCGTCGTGCAGGACCACCGGGTTCACGGCCGCATAGTCGAGCGGGATACTGGCCGTGGCCTGCAGCAGCCTGGCGTCTTCATTCATATAGGTGCCGTCGTGACTGACACCGCCGGCGGCCACGGGTTTCAAACCGATGGTGGACCAGCCGCGCACGTTCGCGGAATGCAGCAACGCGGCGGCGACCAGCGTCTTGCCGACGCCGGTGTCCGTACCGGTGACAAAGTATGCGCGCGGCTTCAAAGCTGCCGGTCTCCGTTAACCAGTGCGGTGGCAAGACCGGACAGCAGCCGGTCTACATCGTCTTCCGTGTGCGTGGCAGCAAAGGTCACACGCAAGCGCGACGTGCCCTTTGGCACCGTCGGCGGACGAATCGCGCCCACTAGCAGGCCGCGTTCTTCCAGTGCCGCACTCGCCGCCACCGCCTGGCCCGGCTCGCCGAGCACGATGGGTTGTATCGGTGTGGTCGACTCCATCAGCGTGAGTCCCAGTTCGCCGGCGCCGGCCCGGAATCTCGTTACCAGTTCTGCCAGGTGTTCCCGCCGCCACTCCTCTTTAGTAGCGATCTGCAGGCTCGTCAGGGTCGCGGCCGCAACGGCCGGCGGCAGCGCGGTCGTAAAGATGTAGTTTCGCGCACCCTGTATCAGCGTTTCGATCAGCACGTCTTCGCCGGCCACGAACGCGCCCGCAGTGCCGAAAGCTTTGCCGAGGGTACCGATCAGCACCGGCACGTCCGCCGTACCAAAGCGATCGGGATCCAACACGCCGCAGCCGCGCTTCCCGTGCACACCAAAACCGTGGGCGTCGTCCACCATCAGCCAGGCGTCGTGCCCGGCGGCGACCGGCACCAGTTCAGACAACTCACAGAGATCCCCGTCCATGCTGAAAGTGCCGTCGGTGACCACCAGCTTGCGGCCAACGTCCGCCGCCGCGAGCTTGCCCGCGAGGTGTGCAGTATCGCCGTGCCGAAACCAGTGAAACTGCGCGCGGCTCAGCCAGCCTCCGTCCAGCAGGGAGGCGTGGTTCAGGCGATCTTCGAACACGTGGTCGCCGAGTCCGGTCAGCGCATTGATCACGCCGACATTCGCCGCGTAGCCACTGGAGAAAAGGAGCGCCCGCGGACGCTGCGTGAACTCCGCGAGCGCATCTTCCAGCTCGTGGTGCACCGTCATGTGCCCGCAGACCAGGTGCGATGCACCGCTGCCGGCGCCCCAGCGATCGATGCCGGCTTTGAAGGCGGCGCGCANNNGCACGCGCTCGTCGGCGGCGAGCCCGAGGTAGTCGTTGCTGCAGAAATTCAGCAACCGGCGGCCGCCCACCTGCACCTCGCGGCCCTGCCCCGCCTCGAGCACCCGCCGGCGCCGGTACATCTGCTGTTCGCGCAACGCATCGAGCTGCGCCTGCATGTCGTCGAATCCCGTCAAGACCCGCCTGCTGACCAGTTGTCGGAGGATCGTCATTCTAACCGGGTTGCACAGGCCGGCCGGCGCTATGCTGGCCAGGCTCCATGCAGCACAAAGACAGACCCCAATGCAGACCTGGCAGATAGGCAACGTAAGCATCATGCGGATCATCGAGACCGAAGACACGTCGATGACCGCCGAAATCATGCTGCCGGACGCGACGCCGGAACGCGTGCTGGCCATCAGCTGGCTGCGCCCGCACTTTGTCGACGACGACGGGCGGCTCATTTCCAGCATCTACTCCTTATTAGTGGAGAGCCAGGGCCAGCGGCTGGTGGTGGACACCTGCCTCGGCAACGACAAACCGCGCGCGGTGCCGGACTGGAACCACCGGCAGGGACGGTTTCTCGACGAGATCGCTGCGGCCGGCTTTCCGCGGGAGTCGGTTGACTACGTGGTCTGCACGCACCTGCACCCGGACCACGTGGGCTGGAACACCATGCTGGTGGACGGTGCGTGGGTGCCGACCTTTCCAAACGCCCGCTACCTGTTCAGCCAGGCGGACTGGGACTGGCTCGACCAGGCGCCTGTGACACCGCTCGGCGACTATTGCGGCGACTCGGTGCGGCCCATCATCGCCGCCGGCCTCGCGGAGCTCATTACGCCGGACCATGCGATCACGGACGAGGTGCAGCTGGTGTCCACGCCCGGCCATTCACCCGGGCACCTGAGCGTGGAGATCGAGTCGGCCGGCAACCGGGCGATCATTACCGGCGACCTGATGCACCATCCCTGCCAGATCGCGCAGCCGAAGTGGTGCAGCAATTTCGACTTCGACCAGGCACGGGCACTGACCACGCGGGAAGAGTTCATCGCCGGCCACAGCGGCGAGCCCGTGCTCGTGATCGGCACGCACTTCGCAACGCCATCTGCCGGTTACATCGTGCCCGACGGGGGCACGCATCGCCTGGTGTTGACCAGAAAATAGCGCAACGTTAGTCACCCTGCCCGCTGACATCTGCGCGACACGATCACTAGGTAGAAGCCCTTAGCCCCGATCCGCAAGCCGCGCGCCCCCGCATGCTAGATTCATCGCTGATGTCATCAGCGGCATCCGTAGAGGGGGATAAAAATGGAGCTGGACCTGATTCTGGAACCCGACCTTAGGCCCGACGAGGTCAAGGAACTCGGGCTGCTGGCGGAGCGATACGGCTTTCGTGCGATCTGGCTGCAGAACTACGCCCGCGCCCGCGACGCCTTCCTTACCGCCGTGCCCGTGGCCATGGCGACGGAACGCCTGCATGTCGGCGTGGTGGTCGTCAGTCCCTACGAGATGCATCCGCTGAAGATCGCGAACGCCGTTGCCACGCTGGCGGAATACGCCGGCGGCAGGGCCTGCGTGGTCGTCGGCGCCGGCGGCGAATGGAATGGTGTAATGGGCATCGATTACGGCAAGCGCCTGACGACTGCACGAGAAGCCCAGCAGATCGTGATCGGTGCGTTGTCAGGCGGCAGCTTTAACTTCGAGGGTGAGATTTTCCACGCCCGCGGCTTCGCTGCCCCGTGGTACCAGGACCCGCGGCCACTGATCTACGGCGGGGCCAGCGGCGAGCAGCTGCTGCACGTGGTGGCCGAGCATGCCGACGGCGTCATGATGAGCGACATCCAGCCGGCCATGTTCCCCCACCACATGCCGCATCTCAGGGACGGGCTCGAGCAGGCCGGCCGCAGCGGCGAGGATTTCAAAATCAGCAATTTCCTGGCCTGGCACGTCAAGGCCGACCCGGAGGACTCCTACCGTGAATCCCGCCGGGAGCTGATGATCCGGGGCTGGCTCGAGCGGCCGTGGCTGGAACCCTACCTTGAAGCCGATGCGGTGGCGCTGGTCGAAGAGCATAAGGGCGCGTTTCTGCAGGCTTTCCGGGACCGTTCCGGCGAGGTAGCAGGCGTGCCACCAGACATAGTGCAGACCCTGGTAGACGAATTGAGCATGGCCGGCGGCCCGGATTCCGTCGACGGGCATATTGAGCGCTTCAAGCGCTTTGCTGCCGAAGGGTTCACGGAAATTGCGGTCAGAATCCACGATGATCCAGCAGATTCCATACGGATGCTGGGCGAGCAGGTGTTACCTGCGCTGAGATAGACTGCGGGTTTTCCGGGCACGGACCCGTCAAGCGCCAGCCCATCCGGTTGTTGTACGGAGAGGATGTGGGCAAATTTGGGCAGGGATTCGCCCTTCGGTTGATCGCCGGGGCAGCGGTTTTTCTCGTGGCATCCCTCGCCGCGCCGCTCCTGTTTGCCCAGGACGACGGCCAGATTCTCTACCAGGAACCGCTGCGTCTGCTGCCGGCGGATGCCGGCCGGGATGTCGCAGATCGTTTGGTCTTCGACGCGCACGGCCGCCGCTTCGAGCTGGTCCTGACACCCAATGCGCGCCTGCAGCGCCGCCGCGTTCGCCTCGACTACGACCTGCTCCGCGGCCGAGTCGACGGCGCGCCCGACTCATGGGTGCGCCTGACCCGTCGCGGCGACCGGCTGTCCGGCATGTTTTTCGACGGCGCGGAACACTACGCCATTGAACCGTGGACAGACATCGCCGCACTGTCGGCGACCGGCGGCGACAACGCGGGCGCAACGAATGCCGTCTACCGCATGCGCGACGTGCTGCTGCCGGTGGGCGCTGCCAGCTGTGGTCCGGCACTGCCGGCGAAAGTGGTACGCGGCGACGTGGCCTTCGCCGAGCTCGGCGAGGAGCTAGGCAACCTGCCCAAACTCGAGGCGCAGGGCGCCACCCGGCGTATCGAGCTGCGGGCGGTAGCCGACTACGAATTCTTCCAGGCCTGGGGCATCACGTCGGAAGCGGAGATCCTGTCGCGCATGAACGTCGTTGACGGCATCTTTAGCTCGCAGCTCGGGCTGGAAGTCGATGTCGCGGCGATAGAAGTCTTCCAGACGGCCGCCGACCCCTTTACCACTAATGTAGCCAGCGACCTGCTGGACGAGGTGGTGGACTACCGGGTCAGCCGTGCGACCGGCGAGGGCCTGACACACTTGTTCACGTGGCGGGACCTGCAGGGCACGACCCGCGGCATCGCCTACCTTGGCAGCGCGTGCATGACCACCTTCGCTGCAGCCCTCAGCCAGCAAGTGGGGTCGAACCTGACCTTTGGCTCGCTGATCGCCGCGCATGAAATCGGCCACAACCTGAACGCCCAGCACGACGGCGAGGTATCTACAGACCCCGGTTTTCCAAACGCTTGCGACACGGTGCCGGAAACCTTCCTGATGGCCCCCACCATCACCGGGTCTGACCAGTTTTCCCAGTGCAGCATCGACACGATGACGAACTACCTGAACACGCTGCCAACCTCCTGCGTAGCGGGCATCGGGCCGTACCTGGACGGCGTGCCCGCCAACCTGCCGGCGGTAGTCGATACGCCCAAAACCCTGAATTTCCGGGTCATCAACACCGGTGGCGCAGCAACGGGCGTTGAGCTGAGCCTGACCTACCCTGCCAATCTAGACGTGCAACCGCAGGGCCTCGCCTGCACCCTCAGTCAGGGCAGCGCGCTGTGTGATCTTGGTGACCTCGCCGACAGCGAGCAGGTGCCGTTGAGCTTCGAGATCCAGTCACCTACAACGGGCAATTTCGCGATGATCGTCGCGCTGGCGACCGACCTGACGCCGGACGCTGACCGCGCCACGATCACCGTCAACGTGCAGGCCACGGCCACGGTCCAGGACGGCGGCGGCGGCGGCGGTGGTGGTGTGCTCGGTCCCTGGACCCTGGCGCTGCTGTTCGGCAGCTGCCTTGCCCTGCGGCGCCGCGCTACTCTGCGGTAATGACCCCGTCGGCCAGCAGCGCATCGATTTCGTCCGCGCTGTAGCCCGCCTCTGCCAGGACCTCCCGCGTATGCTCCCCGGCCCGGGGCACGTCCAGCCGCACGCCGAAGCGCTCTCCGGCCATTTCCAGCGGCAGGCCCGGCAGCCTCGCCGGCTCGCCCTTGTGTGCACCGTCCGTCACCGTCAGCGGTAACAGCCCGCCACCGGCGGCAAGGTGCGGGTCGTCGAACAGTTCTTCCGGCCTGGTGATCGGCGCGAAAGGCAAGCCGGTCTTCTCGAGCTTGGCCATCAGCTGCGCTTTCGTGTACTGGCGGAACGTATCCTTGATGACAGGCAGGAGGCGGTCTTTGTGTGTCACACGATCGTTGTTGGTGTCCAGGCTCGAATCGTTGGCCAACTCATCCAGCCCGAAGGCCTCGCAAAACACTTTCCACTGCTTGTCGCTCACCACACCCACAAACACCTGGTCGTCGTCACCGGTATCGAACACCTGGTAAATGGCCCAGGCGGATACGCGCGCCGGCATCGGCGCGGCCGCCTTGCCGGTCACCGCGTATTGCGCCATGTGCTGGCCCACCAGGAACACGGTGCTCTCGAACAGCGACGCAACCACGTGCTGGCCCTTGCCGGTGGCCTCGCGCTGGAACAGCGCCGCAAGCACACCGGTGGCGCCGAACATGCCGCCCTGCACGTCGATGACCGACGTACCGGCCCGCAGTGGCTGGCCCGGCGGCCCGGTCATGTATGCAAGCCCGCCCATCATCTGGGCCACTTCGTCCAGCGCGGTGCGATGTGCGTAGGGGCCGCTTAAAAAGCCTTTCTCGGAGCAATAGATCAGCCGCGGATTACGGGCCGACAGCGTGTCGTAACCGAAACCGAGGCGGTCCATGGTACCGGCGCGAAAATTCTCGATCACGACATCCGCATCGTCGATCAGCTTCAGCACCGCTTGTTTGCCGGCCTCGGACTTCAGGTTCACGCACAGGCTGCGCTTGTTACGGTTGTACATCGGGAAGTACCCGGCACCGGAACCCGGCAGTCGGCGGGTATTGTCACCGCCGTTGGGTTCGATCTTGATCACGTCGGCGCCCATGTCCGCCAGGATCAGCCCTGCCGCCGGGCCCATGACCATATGCGTGAACTCGATTACCTTGACGCCGGTTAGCGGCCCTGCGTGATCTTCAGACATCGTGTTTCCCGATTTGCTAAAATTATTCAGCCGCTTGCGCCGGCTGTCCCCACGTTGCCGGGGACCGCATTATGCCTCAAGGCCCACCGCCATCGCATTGCCAGAGGCTCGTGCGCCGCGCGGGCTCCCAGCCAGGACACAACATGAACGACATCGACGTATTGATCAGTGAGGTCGGCCCGCGTGACGGGCTGCAGAGCATTCAATCCATCATGCCCATCGAGGCCAAGAAAGCCTGGATCCAGGCCGAAGCCGCCGCCGGCGTGCGGGAGATCGAGGTGGGCTCCTTCGTGCCGCCGAAGCTGCTGCCGCAGCTGGCGGATACGGCTGAGGTCGTTGCCTACGCGCGCACGATTCCGGGCCTGACGGTGGCCGCGCTGGTGCCCAACTTCAAGGGTGCAGAGAACGCGGTGGAGGCCGGCGCGCACAAGATCACGCTGCCCCTGTCCGTCAGCGAAACCCACAGCCAGGCGAACCTGAAGAAGACGCACGCGCAGGTGTTGGAAGAAGTCCGGAAAATTGTCGAGCTGCTGAACACGCTGCCGGCGGACAAGCGGCCCGCCTTCGAGGGAGGCCTCTCCACTGCCTTCGGTTGCACCCTGGAAGGCGCGGTGCCCGAAGCCAAGGTGGTGAACCTGGCGCGGCAGCTGATCGGCCTGGGCTGCGACGAGGTAGGCCTGTCGGATACCACCGGCTACGCGAACCCGACCCAGCTGCGCCGGCTGATCAAGCTGGTCTGGGCCGAGGTGGGCAAGGACAAGCTCACGGGCGTGCACCTGCACAATACACGCGGCCTCGGGCTGGCCAATGTGGTGGCCGCACTGGAAGAAGGCATCACGACCATCGACAGCTCTCTGGGCGGCCTGGGCGGCTGCCCCTTTGCACCGGGCGCCAGCGGCAACATCGTCACTGAAGACCTGGCCTTCATGCTCGACGCGATGGGCCTGCGTACCGGCATCGATCTCGACAAGCTATTGATGGTGCGCGAGATCGTGATCGCGGCGCTGCCAGATGAAGAGATGTACGGCTTCACGCCGGATGCTGGCCTGCCAAAGGGCTACGGTGCCGGTGGCTGGGGCGTGGCGGCCTGAAGCAAACGGCGGGCGCCCGGCGGGTCGCTCGGCGACGAAAAACGGGCCGGTTCATCACGAACCGCCCCGTTGTCATTTCGGGACCTGAGTAGTCAGATCCGTCTGTCGATGCAATGGCCGGTTACTTGTACTTCCACTCGAAGTCCACCTGCAGCGTGTCGACGTCGAAGTCCTGGAAACCGTTTTCCACGCCGTTGCTGTCGTTGCGCTCCGTCAGGAAGTAGGTCAGCTTGACCTTGCTGGCATCCGTCAGCGCATAGGCCGCGCCAAACTTGCTGCCCTTGGAGTCCGTGCCGCCACCGGCGAAGTCGGAATCCGTCAGCAGGCCGAGTACCGCATCGGCCTCGAGGTCCTGGTAGGTGTAACTGGCCTGCCAGCTACCTTTCTTGCTGGCTTTACCCAGCCGGGCCCCGACTGCATAAGCCGTGTCGTCACTACCAACCGCGTCATCGTTGGTGACATAGTCGACGAAGATCTGCGACGGCAGCTCGAAGACCTCGAAATCGACCTCCAGGAAGCCATTCAGCAGGGTGAAGTCAGAGGCATACAGGAATTCACCAGGGTTACCGGGATCGGGAATCCCGGTGTTGCCGAAGCAGTCGTCGCTTTCGAACAGGCAGGGATCACCCTCCACGCCAATGTCAAAGTAGCTGGCACCGGCCTTAACCTTCAGCGGACCCAGCTCGGTCTTGATGCCGGCCTGGGCGCCCCATGCAAATTCTTCGCCTTCACCGGAGCTGCCGTCAGCCTCCAGCCAGGTACCGAGTACGTTACCGAAGAATATCCCGCGCTCGTACAGCAGCTGCAAGCCTTCAGGCCGCCAGTCGCTGTCCCAGAGCAGGCCGTTGCCGCCTGCGCGGATAAACTCGTTCTTGAACTTGCCGCCCTCCAGCGTCAGACCTTCGATCGGCGTGCCCCAACTGACGTAGGCAAGATCCAGGTTGACATCCTTGGACGAGCCGCCGCCACCAAGAGTCTGGTTCGACGAGACCGGGTCGTCACTACCCGTTGCCATGCCAAACCCCACTTCGATGTTGGACGGCAGTTTTGCAATTAGCGCCGGCCGCGCGCGGATGCGCTGGCGATTGCGGTTGTTGATACCGGACAAGTCGACTTCATCGTGCTGGTAACGATAGCGGAAGTCGCCCTTCAGCGAGATCCGGTCGGTCCAGCTGTCGCCGCTGGTGTCGGCCTGGGTGCCGCGTATCTGCACCACGGCCTCCTGGTTCTGCTGCTGCCCCTGGCGCAAGCGTGCGTTCTCGGCTTCCAACTGGTTCACGCGCTGAAGCAGGCCGGCCAGGTCTGTCTTGATAGCCGCGAGTTCCTGCGTCGAAACCGTGGCCACGGCAGCAGGCGCCTTGTTGTGAGCGCCAGCCAGCGCCAGCTGACTTACCAATGCCAGGCAAACAGCCAGCATTACTCCGAAAAGTTTCATCCTCTTTCTCCGCAGCAAAAAGTCGTGTTGAAAACTCACTGTCGCGCGCAGCGCACCGCTGCTTTGACAGAGACCGGTCGCCGGTGAATTGCGCCACCGGATGACCGGGCGAAGTCTGATACGGAAGCGTTACAGGATTATTACGGTTGAGTTATCGCTCGCCTTGGTCTCAGGCAACGCACTCACAACCGGTAGCTCCCACGATTCACGCTTCGCGCAATCTCTCCCTGACGGGCGAGAAAGACACACCAGCCAGCGTTCGGGCGACGCTGGGCCGCCGATGGGAAGTATGACGACAGGTTCGCGGTCAGCCGAAACGCCCGGTCACGTAGTCCTCGGTGAGCTTGTGCCCGGGGTTGGTGAATACTTTGTCCGTAGCGTCGACTTCTATCAACTTGCCCAGGTGGAAATAGGCCGTACGCTGGGATACGCGGGCCGCCTGCTGCATGGAGTGCGTCACAATTGCAATGGCGTAGTTCTGCGTGAGCTCGTCAATAAGATCTTCGATTCTGGCCGTCGCAATCGGATCCAGCGCCGAGCACGGCTCATCCATCAGGATAACTTCAGGGTTGACCGCAATGGTGCGCGCGATACAAAGGCGCTGTTGCTGCCCGCCCGACAAACCGGTGCCCGGGTCGTCGAGTCGATCCTTGACCTCTTCCCACAGGCCCGCGCGCTGCAGGCTTTCCTGCACGACCTCGTCCAGCTCGGCGCGGTTAGATGCCAGGCCATGCAACCTCGGCCCGTAGGCGACATTCTCGTAGACAGACTTGGGAAAGGGGTTGGGCTTCTGGAACACCATGCCGACCCTGGCCCGCAACAACACCACGTCGGTTTCGCGACTGTTGATATCGTCACCGTGCAGACGCAAATCGCCAGTAACTCTCGCCGTATCGATCGTGTCGTTCATCCGGTTCAGGCAGCGGATGAAGGTGGACTTGCCACAACCCGATGGTCCAATAAGCGCGACGACCTCGTTGCTCCCGATATCCAGGTTCACGTGCTGGAGCGCATGGTTGTCGCCGTAATAGACATTGCAATCCCGCACCGTCATGACGGGGTTCTCGGCCGTCACATCGCCGACAGTATCGTAGTCGGCGCCTTGCGGGGTATCCGCCACCGTGGGCTCCAGGTCAACCGCCACGATGCGCGGCTCGGCGCCCTGTGCACCAGGATCGGGCGGCGGCATGACGGCGGGATCGGTCTTTTCTGTCACTTCACGGACCTGTTCAACTGCTTCCATGATACCTACAACCGGTTATTGAAACCCAGCCGCTACCAGCGGCGTTCAAACTTCTTCCGCAGCCAGATGGCGGCGGCGTTCATCACTAGCAGGAATCCAAGCAGGACGATAATGGCGGCGGAGGTTCTCTCCACAAAGGCCCGCTCCGGACTATCGGCCCACAAGTAGATCTGCACCGGCAGCGCGGTCGAGGGATCGAGCGGCGTCTGCGGCACTTCCACTATAAATGCGATCATTCCGATCATCAGCAGCGGGGCCGACTCCCCCAGGGCACGGGCCATGCCAATGATCGCGCCGGTCAACATGCCTGGCATCGCCAGCGGAATTACGTGGTGAAAGACGGTCTGCATGGCAGACGCGCCGACACCAAGGGCGGCCTCGCGAACTGACGGTGGCACAGATTTAATCGCAGCCCGGGACGCGATGATGATCGTTGGCAAAGTCATCAGCGTCAGGACCAGGCCGCCAACCACCGGCGCCGATCTCGGCAGGCCAAAGAAATTGATGAACACGGCCAGGCCCAGTAAACCGAACACGATAGATGGCACGGCCGCGAGATTGTTAATGTTGACCTCAATCAGGTCTACCCAACGATTTTTCGGCGCGAACTCCTCAAGATAGACCGCTGCAGCGACCCCCAGGGGAAAGGACAGGATCAATGTCACCAGCAGCATAAAAAAGGAGCCCTTGATCGCACCGCCGATGCCCGCCAGCTCCGGATCCCGTGAATCGCCGGACGTAAAGAAGTTGGCATTAAAATGCTTGGATATGCGCTCCTGCGCCGTCAACTCATCCACCCAGGCAATCTGCCGGTCTTTCAGGCGTCGGGAAGTTTCCGGTAACTCGCGGTCGATATTCCCCTTGACCAGCATGTCCACCTCGTCGTCAACCGGCAACCAGAGGCTGCGGATCTGACCCACGAGGCTGGGGTCGTTCATCACCATCTCGCGCAACTGGTAGCCCGCACCTGCGCTGACCAGGCGGTTCAGATTGCGGCGTGCCCGGCGCTCGCTAACATCCGGGAAAACCGCGGCGAGGCTGGTCCGAACCAGCTTGTCGAAGTTGGCGTTGCCAATAACCTTGGCGTCACCCGTGCCGTCCGGGTCCAGGAGCTCCGGATCGAAAGTGATGTCGAGGCGAACCTGCGTTTGCCAGAAAGCCGAGTAACCGTTACCGATAATAGACACGAACAGCAAAAGCACGAACACCAGGCCCAGCAATGCCGACAGCGCCCCGAACAACCGGAAGCGCCGCTCGCGCCGATAACGCGCCGCCAGGCCGGCCCGGAGGCGGCCGAGCGTATCTGCGGAAGTTGTCAGCGGCTCTGCCATCTCCCGTGACCTACTCGTATTGTTCCCGGTACTTGCGCACCACGTGCAGCGCTACGACGTTCAGCAGCAACGTCACGACAAACAGCACCAGGCCGAGCGCGAATGCTGCCAGGGTCTTTGCGCTGTCGAACTCCTGGTCGCCCACCAGCAGGGTCACGATCTGCACCGTAACCGTGGTCACCGCCTCGAGCGGATTCGCCGTCAGGTTCGCTGCCAGGCCGGCCGCCATCACCACTATCATCGTTTCGCCGATGGCCCGTGACACCGCCAGGAGTCCGCCGCCGACGATGCCCGGCAACGCGGCCGGCAACACCACGTGCTTGATGGTCTCGGACTGCGTGGCGCCCAGGCCGTAGGACCCGTCGCGCATCGCCTGGGGCACCGCGTTAATGACGTCGTCCGACAGCGACGACACAAAGGGAATAATCATGATCCCCATGACCAGGCCGGCACCGAGGGCGCTTTCCGATGCCACATCGAGGCCTACCAGGTCACCCAGGGACCCAAGCCAGGGGCCCACGGTCAGGGCCGCGAAGTAGCCGTAGACCACGGTCGGTACGCCAGCCAGGATCTCCAGCGCCGGCTTGGTCCATGCACGCACCCGGGGCGTTGCGTACTCGGACAGAAAGATGGCCGTCATCAAACCGATAGGCATCGCCACGAGCATCGCGATGGCTGAAATCAGCAGCGTGCCCGTGAACAGCGGGATCGCGCCAAAAGAGCCGGATGAACCGACCTGGTCGGCTCGCAGCGCTGTCTGCGGGCTCCAGGTCAGGCCGAACAGAAAGTCCGTGGCCGGGATTTTCTGGAAGAAGCGAATTGCTTCGAACAGTACCGACAACAGGATGCCAATCGTAGTCAGGATCGCGATCGTGGACGCGCACACCAGGCCGATCTTGATCACGCCTTCGACGTGGTTTCTGGCCCGCAATTGCGGCCGCAAGCGTCTCCAGGCGAATCCCCAGCCCAGCAGACCAACGCTGATGATCAGGCCTGACACAATCCAGCGCGCAGAGGTGTGCAGGCCGTTGTAGAGTTCGGCGGCCACGGCGATCTCGGCGCCACTCTCGGGATTCACAAACTGCCCGGCTGCCATGTTCTTGATGTCGTTGAGGACGAGGCTGCGCTGAGCGTCCGGGAGACTCCGCAACTCCTCCGGCAAACTTGCCACTACCTGGCCAAGAATCAGCGGCTCGCTAATCGAAAGCCACAGACCCACCAGCAGGAGCCCTGGAATGCCGCACCAGATCGCGACGTAGTAGCCGTAATACTTCGGCAGGGAATGCAGCTTGCGGATAGCTCCGTAGCCGCCGGCGACCGCAATGGATTGACGGCGTCCGAGCATGAACGCAGCGATTGCCATCGCGGTCAGGATCAGGAGCAGGGTCGACAGCTGCACGGTTGGCCGCCCCTATTCGCAAACAGGAAGCGGCGGCCCATGGCGGGGCCGCCGCTTCGAACTTGCGTTTAATGGCTTGAACGACACCTGGCGTCAGTTCACTGCGAGGCTCAGAGGCTGAAGGCTGCGGACAGCCGCCACGACCGCGTCGTACTCGTCAGCCGGCAGCGGTATCAGCCCCCGGTCAGAAAGGTAACCCTCTTCGCCCATGGCACGCTCGCTGGTGAACTCCGCAAGGTATCCACGCATCCCGGGAATGGCATCGACATGAGCCTTCTTTACGTAGAAGTACAACGGACGAGACACTGCATACTCGCCGTCTGCGATCGCCTCGAAAGTCGGCTCGGCGCCGTTGATTGCCGATCCCTGCACAACGTCAGCGTTCTGATCCAGGAAACTGAAGCCGAAGATCCCCAGTGCGGCCGGATTGGCCCGCAGCTTCTGAACGATGAGATTATCGTTTTCACCCGCTTCGATGTAGCTGCCGTCCTCGCGGATACCATGACACATGGCCTGGAAGCGCTTCTTGTCTTTGTTCTTGATCGCCTTGATCCAGCCGAAAGTCTTGCAGCCGCCTTCCATCGCAAGTTCCACAAACGCGTCACGAGTTCCGGAAGTCGGCGGCGGACCGAGCACTTCAATGGCCACGTCGGGCAGCTCGGGGTTCACGTCACTCCAATTCTCGTAGGGATTGGGTACCAGCTTTTCTGCACCGCTGGGATCCGGCACGTCTTTCGCAAGAGCGAGGAACACGTCGCGCAGCGTCAGGCGAAACAACGGGGCCTCCTTCGAATTTGCCAACACGATCCCGTCATAGCCGATCTTGACTTCGACGATGTCACTGACTCCGTTAGCACCGCAGGCCTCCACTTCGGAAGACTTGATACGGCGCGACGAGTTGGTGATGTCGGGATGGTCCACGCCGATACCTGCACAGAAGAGCTTCAGGCCGCCGCCAGAACCAGTGGATTCGATTTTTGGCGTCTTGAAGTCCGTGGAGCGACCGAACTGCTCGGCGACAACGGTGGTAAAGGGATACACCGTGGATGAGCCCACGATGCTGATGTAGTCTCGCGCCGCCTGCCCGAAGGCTGGTGCACTAACCAGGCCAACCACCGCGGTGGCGATCAGCGTTTTTCCGAAACTGGCGTTCTCAAACACGGTATTTTTACCTTTGGTCTGTCCCAGGGATTGCGCCGGGCGCAGGGATAGTTTAAGCAGTGATTGTTAAGATTATATTTCAGCCTGTCGGGCTTGCTCGCCACCGACTTCGCGCTTGACTTCCGACAGGTTCAAGTGGCGAATGTCGCGCCCGTGCACCAGGTAGATCACGTACTCGGCGATGTTCTTTGCGTGATCGCCAATGCGCTCCAGCGCTCTCGCAGCCCAGCTAATGTCCATAAAGCGCCTGATCGTGCGCGGATCTTCCATCATCAGGGTAATGCACTGCCGGATGATCTGGTCGTAGCCCTCATCGACCAGCTTGTCCTCTTCAACAATCTGCAACGCGTCTTCGGCATCGAGCCGTGAAAAGGCGTCCAGCGCGTCGTGCACCATAGACTGAACGTGCTCGCCCAGGGCCTTGAGTTCGCTGTAGTGATCGTGAGGCTGCTGCTGTGATGCCAGGTTCGATGCCAGGTAGCCAATGCGCTGCGCTTCATCGCCGATTCGTTCGAGATCGGTAATTGTCTTGATGACAGCGACTATCAAGCGCAGATCACCTGCCGCCGGTGCGCGGGTCGCCAATACTCGACTGCACTCTT
>CAMYJV010000054.1 GCA_947258805.1 uncultured Gammaproteobacteria bacterium
GGCGGCCTGATACTCGGCGAGTCGGGCGCCGCGGGCGTCTACTATCCGCTGGTTCTCGGCGCGGTTTCCATCGTAGCCTCGATCATCGGCAGTCTGTTCGTCAAAACGAAGGAAGGCGGCAGCGTGATGGGAGCGCTCTACAAGGGCGTGATCATCTCCGGTGTGATCGCCGCGATCGCTTTCTATCCCGTCACCACGACGATGATGAGTGACATCGAAGGCTTCACTGCAAACAATCTTTACTTCGCGTCGCTGCTCGGCCTGGTTCTGACGGCCTTCATGGTCTGGATCACCGAGTACTACACCGGTACCGAATACAGCCCGGTGCAGAAGATTGCGCAAGCCTCCATCACCGGCGACGCCACCAACATCATCGCCGGTCTCGGTATTTCCATGAAAGCCACAGCAGCGCCGGTCATCGCCGTGTGCATCTGCATGTGGGGCGCCTTTGCACTGGCTGGCATCTACGGTATTGCAGTTGCCGCGACGGCCATGCTGTCCATGACCGGCATGATTGTGGCGCTGGACGCTTTCGGCCCGATCACGGACAACGCCGGCGGTATTGCCGAGATGGCGGGGCTGGACGAGAAGATCCGCAACATTACCGACCCGCTCGACGCTGTGGGTAATACGACCAAGGCGGTTACCAAAGGTTATGCCATCGGCTCTGCCGGCCTCGCCGCGCTGGTGCTGTTTGCCGACTTCACCAACAACCTGCGTACCGAGGGCAAGCTGGAAGATTTCGTGCTGAATGATCCAGCCGTGATCATCGGCCTGTTCATCGGCGGCATGGTGCCCTATCTGTTTGGTGCGATGGCCATGGAAGCCGTGGGCCGCGCGGCGGGTGCCGTGGTGGAAGAAGTGCGTCGCCAGTTCCGCGAGATCAAAGGCATCATGGAAGGCACGACCAAGCCCGACTACACGCGCGCTGTGGACCTGCTGACGCGCGCCGCCATCAAGGAGATGGTCGTGCCGTCGATGCTGCCGATCCTGGTACCCGTCGTGCTGGTGGTGGCCGCGAACCTCGCCTTCGGCGCAGGCGGCGGCATTCGTGCGCTGGGCGGCATGCTGATCGGCACGATCATCACCGGCATCTTCGTCGCGATTTCCATGACCGTGGGCGGCGGCGCATGGGACAACGCCAAGAAGTACATCGAAGACGGCAACTGCGGCGGCAAGGGCACCGCCGCCCACAAGGCCGCGATCACCGGCGACACGGTGGGCGATCCCTACAAGGACACCGCGGGCCCGGCCATCAACCCGCTGATCAAGATCATCAACATTGTCGCGCTGCTGATGGTGCCGCTGCTGTAGGAGCTTCGCTGTTAAGCCTGCTGGCCTAAAACCCCGGCCTTGGCCGGGGTTTTTTATTGCAGCGCAGATCTCCGCCCTTCGCCCAGCGGTGTCGGGCGCTCGACAAAGTAACCCTGGATGAAATCCACCTGCAGTTCACGCAGCGCATCGAAGTCCGCCTGGTCTTCCACCTGCTCGGCGACGACGCGGAAGCCCATCGTGCGAGCGAGACGGGTAATGGCCGACACAACCTGGTGATTGACGCTGTCGTTTTCCAGGTCACGCGTGTAGGCGCCGTCGATCTTCAGGTAGTCAATGGACAGTTCGCGCAGGCTCGCCAGCGAACCGATGCCACTGCCGAAATCGTCGATCCCAAACCGGCAGCCGATGCCGTGCAGCACCCCGACAAAGCGCCGGGCGTGACTGAGGTCCGACATGACGGCTCGTTCGTCGATTTCGAAGGACACGCGTGACGGTGGCACCTGGCTGTGATCGAGGCATTCCACCACGAATTCCAGGAAGTCCTCGTCGCCCAGTGTTTGTCCAGACAGGTTGATACTGCAGCTGCGCTGGTCGGGCAGCCGGATCATGCCCTGACCCACCGCGGCCAGGGTCGCGCGTACGACCCAGCGGTCGATCTGCCCCATCAGGTGGTAGCGCTCGGCGGCCTTCAGAAATTCCTGCGGTGGAACCAGCGCGCCGCGCTCGTCGCTCATCCGCAGCAGCACCTCGGCGGCCGGGCCGTCGGCGACCCGCCCGCCGACGGAGATGACGGGCTGGGTAAAGAGCTCGAATCCGCCGTCTTTCAGCGCCGACTGCAGCTGCTGCAGCCAGTGAATCTCGCCCCGCTGGCGAGCCTGGGCCTCATCTTTCGCCGAATACACGTGCACCCGGCCGCGGCCTTATAACAGGCCGAGTCAGCCGCTGCCAGCAGTTCCTTGATGGTGCCGCTCTCCTGACCCACTTCCACCAGCCCCACGCTGGCACCCACCGTAAAGATCTTGTCCTGCCACACGAAACGATGATCGCGCACCACCGTGCACACGTCGTCGGCAATCTGCCGGGCTTTCTCCAGTGGACAGCGAATCAGCAGGAGGCCGAACTCGTCGCCCCCGAGCCGGGCCACGCAATCAGACTCGCGCACCTGCTCCTGGATCAGGCCCGCAATCTCCCGCAGCAGATTGTCGCCGGCGAGGTGGCCGCAAGTGTCGTTGACCGCCTTGAAGCGGTCGAGATCGAGGTAGCAGAGCACGTGTGACGCGTTGTCGTTGCGCACGGTGCGTAAGGAGTCTTCCAGGCGCCGCTCGAATTCACGCCGGTTGACCAGCCCGGTCAATGCATCGTGCGCGGCCTGGTAGCTCATGCGCTGGGTCAGGCCGCGCACTTCCGTCACGTCGTGCATGATCACGACAACGCCCGCCACCTGGTCTTCGGGACCCTTGATCGGTGACGCCGTGAGTTCCACCGACAGTTCGCGTTCGTTATCGGCCGGGATCATCAACGCCCGCCGGCCGACGTTCACCCGCCGGCGATCCGACAGCGCACGGTCCACCGGATCGGCCAACGCGCGACTTCACGCCCGTGAGTTGTTCGGCCGCCGCGTTCAGATAGTCGATTCGGCCCTGGGTGTCGGTGGTAATCACCCCTTCACCAATAGACTCGAGCGTGAACTGGGCCTGCTGCTTGCTGCGACCAAGGGTGGCTTCGATGCTCTTGCGGTAACTGATGTCGCGGGCAATGGTGAGGATTACCTCCTGCCCCCGGTAGTTGATGGGCGCACTGCTGAGTTCTACCCAAAGGCCACGCTCGTCGGCCGTCACCAGCTGCACTTCCGGACGATCTGGCGCGGCTTCGCCGGCCAGCAGGCTCTCGATGCGCTTGCGTGTCATTGCGCGGTAGGCTGGCCGCAGCAGGTCCGCCACCGGCCGGCTGACCAGCTGCTCCGGAGTCACGCCCAGCAGGCTGGCCGCGGCCGAATTCGCAAACACCACCCGGCTACGGTGCACGAGCACCACTTCGGGCATTGTGTTTGCCAGGTCCTGGAACAGGCTCTCGCGCTGGTGCAGCGCCTGTTCTTTATCATGCAACGCGTCGAAGAGACTGTTGATGCTGGAGCCCAGCTCGGCGAATTCCGCCGGCACCGCGGTTTGTGAAATTCGCTTGCCAAAGGCGGCTTTCTCCGCCGCGTCTACCAGCTCGACGTGCAGTGCGCGCACCCGGTCAAGATCGTCCCGCCGCGCGCGCCAAAGCCACACGCACAACCCCCCCAGGCCGACGACGACGACGGCAAGCAGGTAGAGGGGCCAGGCTTCAATCATGAGCATCACTTAGCACGGTTAGGTGGGTACCGCGAGTGACGCCGCCGGCGCGCCAGATTCGCGGAACGACCGGCAGAGTTAGGATAGCCCACGGCCCCTGACGGCAACCCGGGTATTCACCATAATGCGAAGCCGTTACGATTCGGCGGCATCGGTCTGAACAGGGGAGACGCAGGATGAGTTTGAACGTGGAACAGGCTCGGGAGGTCATGCTGCAACAGCAGCTGCGTGCCGGCGCCGTGCTCGACCCGCGGGTCCTGGACACGCTGGCGTCCGTCCCCCGCGAGCAGTTCGTGCCGCCCGCATACAAGGGCGCCGCTTTTGCCGATGAACCTATTCCTCTCGCCTGCGGGCAGTGGATGATGACTCCGTTGCAGGAAGGGCTGTTGCTGCAGGCCCTGGACATCCGTCCCATCGATCACATTCTGGAAATAGGCACCGGTAGCGGTTATCTCACCGCGTGCCTGGCGCGCCTGGGGGCACAGGTGACGAGCGTTGAACTGTACCCGGAGCTGGCTGACGCGGCGCGCAAGAGTCTGGAGGCCCATCACGTAGCCAATTGCGATGTGGTGCTGCGAAATGTTTTTGAGCTGGACGCCCGGCGCGCCGACGTGATCGCGGTGACCGGCTCCCTGCCCGTGGACGAGGCGCCCTTTGCGAACTGGTTGAACATCGGCGGCAGGCTGTTCCAGGTAACCGGCCGGTCGCTGCCCATGCTCGCCTGGCGCATAGAGCGCAGCGCCGACAACGAGTTCCGGCGCGACCGGCTGTTCGAGACGGCGGTGCCGGCCCTGGTGCACGCACCCACGGCCGAGGATTTTGCCTTTTGACGCGGCAGCCCTGCGGTCACACCTGCCGCCGGCTCTGGGTTAGCATGGCTCGTCGCCACTCCCGGCCGACCCTGTATCGACGCTATATATATCGGAGCCTTGGAGCTGACATGAGAATCCTGCCCTCCTTACTGTTGGCCGCGAGCCTTGTCGCGAGCGCGCCCACTCATGCTACAGACCTGATCGAGATTTATTCCATCGCGCTGACCAGCGATCCACTACTCCGGGAAGCGGATGCCAACCTGCAGGCCACTATGCAACGCAAGCCCCAGGCCATCGCGCAGCTGCTGCCGCAGGTGTCTGCAGGCTGGACCTACGACGACAACAAGAACAACACGCGCGCGATTCGCGGCGTGGGTGCCGTCGTGGCGCCGAGTATCACCGACACCACGTCCGACGGCTGGGGCTGGAGCGTCGACCTGACCCAGACGCTGTTCCGCGCGGACCAGTGGCTGCGGGTACGCCAGGCCGACAAGGAGGCCGCCCAGTCCGAGGCCGACTACCAGGCGGCCCGGCAGAATGTCATCACGCGAGTGGCCACGGCGTACTTCGACGTACTGGCCGCCCAGGACACGCTGGAGTCCGAACAGGCCGCAAAGGAAGCCATCGGCCGGCAACTGGAGCAGGCGCAGAAGCGCTTCGAAGTCGGCCTGATCGCCATCACCGACGTCCAGGAAGCCCAGGCCGGTTATGACGAGGCGGTGGCCGCAGAAATCACCGCGAAGCGCGTGCTGGCCAACCGCCGCGAGGTGCTGCGGGAAATCACCGGCCAGTACACGCCGGACCTGGACGGGCCGAAAGAAGTGATCCCCCTCGTGAGCCCGAACCCAGTGGACGAAAACCAGTGGGTGGAAATCGCACTGCAGCAGAACCTGTCGCTGATGTCGGCGGACATCGCAGTGGACATCGCGCGCGACGACGTGCGTATTGCCCGCTCCGGCCACCTGCCGACGCTGGACCTGGTGGCACGCCGGCAGGTCCAGGACATCGACGGTTCCGGCACCAATACTGCGCAGGATTTCACCAGTGGCGCTATTGAACGTCAGCTCGTCGATACGCTGAATGATTCCACGTCGGAAGTCATCTCGCTGCAGTTCTCCGTGCCCATCTACGCCGGGGGTGCCATCCGGTCGGCCTCCAGGGAGGCTGTGTGGCAGCGCCGTGCGGCCCTGGAGCGCCTCGAGCGCACCGCACGGGAAGTGGAGCGCAGCACCCGCGACTCCTACCTGGGCGTGATCTCTGAGATCGCCCGCGTGAAAGCGCTGCGTCAGGCGCTCAAGTCCGCACAGACCGCGCTGCAGGCAACGGAAGCCGGTTTCGAGGTGGGCACCCGGACGACGGTGGACGTGCTGGACGCGCGCCGCCAGCTGTTCCTGGCTGAAACCAACTACGCGCGCAGCCGCTACGACTACATCGTCAACGTGCTGTTACTGAAAGAAGCCGCGGGCACGCTAAATGAGGCCGACCTGACTGAGGTCAACGGCTGGCTGGAGTAAGAATTCAGCCGCACTTCGACTCGCCGCAGTTCAGGCAAGTCATGCAGCCGTCCATCATGACGACGGCCGTCACGCTGCACTTGCCGCACAGCTGGGCGCCAGCTGGATATTCGCTGGTCACAAAGGCGTCCTGCTGCTTGGACCGATCTTCGAACTCGCGCCGCTTGGTCTCCACCAGGCGCTGCTGGTGCTCGTCGAGCCCGCTGTCCGGGAGCATGCCGATGAAGCGCAGGTGCTTTTCGATGATGTGTCCCAGTTCGGCGATGATCGACGGCATGAACTTGCCACCCGGCTGCCAGTAACCGCCCCGGGGATCGAACACGGCCTTCAGTTCGTCAACGATGAAGGTCACGTCGCCGCCTTTGCGGAACACGGCCGACATGATGCGCGTCAGGGCGACAATCCACTGGTAGTGATCCAGGTTCTTCGAGTTGATGAAGATCTCGAAGGGCCGGCGCTGCTCGAACTCGGTGTCCGGATTCAGGATCAGGTCGTTAATGGTCACGTACATCGCGTGGTCGGAAATGGGGGTTTTCACCTTGTAAGTGGAACCCCGCAGCATTTCCGGGCGCTCGAGCTTCTCATGCATGCGAACGACTTTGCCGTCGGCGCTGGTCTCCAGGGGCTGCGGCCGCTCCGCCGGTTTCTCCGCGCCTGCCGATTCCGCTTCGACGCGGAAATCGACGATCGTCTTGCTAATTCGAATCTCTGCCATGGTTGCCCAGCCTCACTTGCCTCGTGCGCCATCGGCGGCGACGAGTCAGATTTAAAACTTGCCGTAGTAGCCTTCTTTCAGTGCGTCGAACAGGTTCGCCGCGGTGTGAATCTCGCCGTCGTACTCAACTTCCTGATCACCCCGGGCTTCGATCTCGGTACCGTCTTCGAGCACGAAAGTGTAGGTGGTGTTTTGCAGATCTTTTTCCTTAACGAGCACGCCCTGGAAGGCTTCCGGGTTGAAGCGGAAGGTCGTGCACCCTTTCAGCCCTTTTTCGTGGGCATACAGGTAGATGTCCTTGAACTCTTCGTACGGAAACTCCGTGGGCACATTGGCCGTCTTGGAGATGGATGAATCCACCCACTTCTGCGCCGCCGCCTGAATTTCTACGTGCTCGGTGGGCGTAATGCCGTCCGCTGTCACAAAGTATTCCGGCAGCTGTTCGCCGGGCTTGTCGGACTCCGGCATGGCTCGCGTGTTGATCAGTTCGCGGTAGGCCAGCATCTCAAAGGAGTACACGTCCACCTTCTCCTTGGTTTTCCTGCCCTCGCGAATCACGTTGCGGAAATAGTGGTGCGCAAAGCTCGGCTCTATTCCGTTGCTGGCGTTATTCGCCAGCGACAGGGAGATGGTTCCGGTGGGCGCGATGGAACTGTGGTGAGTAAAACGGGCACCCGTCTGCTCCAGCTCTTTGACCAGTTCCGGCGCCACCTCTGCCATGCGCTGCATGTAGCGGCTGTAACGCGCGTGCAGTACCCGTCCCGGAACCTTGTCGCCCGCCTGCCAGCCGTCGGCCGCCATCTCAGGTCGCCGCCGCAGCATTTCCGGCGTCACCCGGAAATCTTCCAGCATGATCGGGGCCGCGCCCTTTTCGCGGGCCAGTTCCAGGCCGGTCTCCCAGCCCGCCTGGGCCAGCTCCCTTGCCACGGTTTCCGTGAACTCCACAGATGCCGTCGACCCATATTTCATGCGCAGCATCGTAACGGTGGAACCGAGCCCCAGGAAGCCCATGCCGTGGCGCCGCTTGCGGAAGATTTCGTGGCGCTGGCCTTCCAGTGGCAGCCCGTTGACCTCGACCACGTTGTCGAGCATGCGTGTGAATACTTTCACGACCTTGCGAAAATTATCCCAGTCAAATTGCGCCTTGTCGGTGAACGGGTCGGCGACGAACTTGGTCAGGTTGACCGAGCCCAGCAGGCACGATCCGTACGGCGGCAAAGGCTGCTCGCCGCAGTTGTGGGCCCAGATGCCGTTGGCGTCGAAGGCGTTGATGCCCGGCACCTGGCAGTCATAGACCGCCTCCGAGCCGTCGGCCTCTACTGCCTTGACGCGGGCCACGAAACGTTCCGTGCCCTGGATTATGGCCGGATGGGTCAACGCGTCTTGCAGCCGCTCGCTGCGTTCGGCATCACTGAAACCGATTAGCTTTGCAAACTGCGCCAGGTTGCTGGCAGCAATCCACAGGCAGCCCCCCGTGACCGCCGACGACCGCTGGCCGCTGCGCCGGGCCACGATGCCAAGCCGCAGCAGCATGCGCTGGATGCCCGGCAACGCGTCGTCGCGCACATCCGTATACCGGATCGCAGGCCCGGCGGAGCCTTCTGCGACGAGTTCACCCCGCAGGTCGAAAGCCGCCTTGAGAAAGCCCCGGTAAAACTCGCTGGAGGTTTTTTCCACGCCCGCCGTCAACGCCGCGGCATCGGCGGCAAGATCCAGCGCCGCGGCTACGCGCCCCAGCCCGGGAACCGTCAGCTCGCTCTGCCCGGTATCGGTCTGGGCCTGCCAGCCAATGCCGGCAGCATGGGCAACCATGGCCCGCGCGGCGCCCTCGGCGGCACTCCTCAACCGCTGGGTGCCCGCCGCCACCGGCGCCGTGGACCCGTTAGCCACCGCCGCCGCCTCGCCCAGCCGGATACTGGCATCCGTAGTGGCGATCTGGCCGGCCTCGCCCCGCAGCAGGCCAAGCAAATAGCCCTCTTCGCGGCCGAAAGCCCCCGGCCAGTGCGCATGCGCGCGGTGGTCGTTCAACAAGACACGGTCGCCCGGGCGCAGCTCGCCCGCTGCACACCAGTCCGTTTCGGTGGCGTCGGCGTCGAAGCGAACCACGCGGCGCACACGATGATCTTCCGTGAGCCGGAGGCTGCATCCACCGGCGGTTTCCAGTCGCACGATGGGCTTGGTGGCCGTCTGGAAAAAGCCCTCCGGCGCGGCGGGCCAGGCCTCGCCGTCCAGCAATGCGGTGAAGGGCCGGCCCACGAGTTCTGCCACCTGCCGCGGCCCGTCGACTGTCTGCACCCACGTGTCGGCGGTCACGCAAGGATTGGTGGCGCGAATGTTTTCGCAGAACCAGTTGTTGTTCATCTCGTTCACGCGGTCCACCAGGACGAAACCGGGTTCGGCAAAATCGTAAGTGGAGGCCATAATCATGTCCCACAACCGCCGTGCCGGCAGCTTGCGGAAAATCTTGCAGGCCACCTGGCCCTGCTCATTGGTCACATAACCGTTCGCGGGCCAGTCGCGCCATAACACCTGTTCAGAATCGTCCAGGTCGATATCGCTCTGGTCGTACTCGCGCTGGTCGATGGGAAATGCCAGGGCCCACTCGCCGTTGGCCCGCACCGCGTTCACGAAATCGTCGGTGATCAGCAGCGACAGGTTGAACTGGCGGAGCCGGCCGTCTTCACGCTTGGCGCGGATGAAATCGAGGACATCGGGATGGCCCACGTCGAAGGTGCCCATCTGGGCACCGCGGCGGCCGCCCGCAGACGACACCGTAAAGCACATCTTGTCGTAGATATCCATGAACGACAGCGGGCCCGAGGTGTAGGCGCCGGCGCCGCTGACGTAAGCACCCTTCGGGCGCAGCGTCGAGAACTCGTAACCAATGCCGCAACCGGCTTTCAACGTCAGCCCGGCCTCGTGAACCTTGTCCAGGATGTCGTGCATCGAATCACCGATGATCCCGGAGACCGTGCAGTTGATCGTGGAGGTGGCGGGCTTGTGGTGCCGCGCCCCCGCATTCGACACGATCCGGCCCGCCGGCACCGCGCCGCTGCGCAGCGCCCACAGGAACGACTCGAACCACTGCTCGCGTTCAGCCTCCGCTTCGACATCCGCCAACGCCCGGGCCACCCGCTTGTAGGTGTCGTCCATGGTTTCGTCCACCACGTCACCGGACTTGGACTTAAGCCGGTACTTCGTGTCCCAGATGTCCATGGACGCTTCCTGGAAGCCGATGGCGGAGACCTTGACCTGACTGACCTGCGCTGCAGTTTTCATTGCGACGAAACAACCCCGTATCTGAAGGCGGCCCGGGCCTGCCAAGCCGCGAGTCGCTGCCGTTTTGTCGGGTTCACCCCTGACCCGTTCCCCTTTTTCAACGGACAGTCGTCCCCTGCAGCCACGAGCAACACCCTCGGTCCTCGTGGCCGATACGACGGTCCTGAAGAAAATCGCCGGCACAAGATATTGTGCCGACGTCCGCTAGATTATGACTCCGGGAAAATTCTGTCAAGGGCTTCCTTGCTTTTGGCTTCCGATCTCTTTATTTTTAAAAACAATAACTTATCAATCTTTTCAAAAACAGCCGGCAGAACAACATGCATTGTCTGTAGTGTGGTCGCCAGCCACGCCAACCACAACATCTTGTGTTCAGCCTATACCCGGATAATCCCCAGCTTTTCCACCGGATATTCCATTGGAGGGCCCCAGACGGGCGCCACCGTTGCGACCAAAGCCGGCACCGGCGCATCCAGACAGGGACTCATGGGCGAAACCCTGCATCACCGCAGCCGGCGCCGCGACCCGCTATGATTCGCCTCTTGTCCACCGTTTTCCCGGGAAACAATCCAGCATGACGACCAAGCTAAAGCTGCGGGACGCCCTCGCCGCCACGACCCTGTTGTTCGCGTCCTCCGCATGGGCCGCTTTACCCGCCAAGCTAGGCGACCAGGAGTTGCCAAGTCTCGCCCCATTGGTGAAGGAGGTCTCGCCGGCCGTGGTCAATATTGCGACCCAGGGCACCCGGGAAGCGCCGAACAACCCGCTGATGGACGACCCGTTCTTCCGCCGTTTCTTCGGTTTCCCGGAACGGCAGAACCAGCGCCCGGTGCGCAGCGCCGGCTCTGGCGTCATCATCGACGCTAGTAAGGGCTACATCATTACTAACCACCACGTTGTCGAAAACGCCGACAAGATCGAGGTAACGCTGGTAGACGATCGATCCTTCAGCGCTGAAGTGGTGGGCTCGGACCCCGGCACCGATATCGCGGTGCTCAAGGTTGAAGATGCGAAAAATCTGACGGCAATGGACCTCGGCGATTCCGAACGCATCGAAGTAGGCGACTTCGTGCTGGCCATCGGCAACCCCTTCGGTCTGCAACACACGGTGACCTCGGGAATCATCAGTGCGCTCGGCAGGCGCGGCATCAGTCGTGACGGCTACGAAGATTTCATTCAGACCGACGCGTCCATCAATCCCGGCAACTCGGGCGGTGCCCTCGTCAACCTGGACGGCCAACTGATTGGCGTGAACTCGGCGATCTTCAGCAACAGCGGCGGCAACATCGGGATTGGCTTTGCGATTCCGGTGAATATCGCCAAGTCGATCATGCTGCAGCTCATCGAGTTCGGTGAAGTCCGCCGCGGCCTGCTGGGTGTCAGCATCAGCGACTTCAACGCCGAAACCGCCGAAGCTATCGGCGCCGGTGAGGGCATCCAGGGCGCCCTGGTGCAGGAAGTCGTGGCCGGATCTGCCGCCGAAACCGCCGGCCTCAAGGTGGGCGACATCATCGTCGAAGTCGATGGTGAAGAAATCACCAGCGCCAACGATCTGCGCAACACCATTGGCCTGCGTCGCAGCGGTGAGGCCGTGAAGATTCAGGCGGTGCGCGACGGCAAGCGCAAGAAGTTCAATGCCGAGCTGCAGGAACTGGCGTCCATGCAGCAGATGTCTGCAGAAGACGTCCACCCGGGGCTGGCCGGCGCGGAACTGGCCGACTACCCCGATGAAATCGAGCGGCTCGGTGCTGGTGCGGTGCGCGTTGACAGCACGGCGCCCGGCAGCCCGGCAGCCATGCGTGGGCTCGAGGAAGGTGACCTGATCATTTCCGTGAACCGCGTGCGGGTTCGGTCCGTGAAGGAAATGCAGGAGGTCGCCAGCGGGCAGAACCTGCTGATCCTGGGTCTCCGGCGCGGCAATCGTGACCTGCTGCTGCAAGTGAAATAACCCGCCGCTCCTGCCATGAATGCGCAGTCAGCAACCGCAGGCGGCACGATTTGCGTGCTCGGCGGCACCGGCTTCCTCGGCTCAAGGGTGGTGGCTCACCTGGCTGCGGCCGGCTACCGCCTGCGGCTGCCCACGCGCGATACGGCGCGGGCGCGCCACCTGGCGGTATTACCCAACGCGCGATTATTGTGCGCCGACGTGCACGACCCGGACACGCTGGCGCGCCTGGTGGCCGGCTGCGACCGGGTCATCAACCTGGTGGGCATCCTGAACGAAGCCGGCTATGACGGCAGCGGATTCCAACACGCCCATGCCGAGCTGACCGCGAAGCTGGTGCGCGCGTGCGAAACAGCCGGCGTGCCAAAACTGGTTCAGGTCAGCGCGCTGAACGCCCATGTGAACGGCCCGAGCCACTATCTGCGTTCCAAGGGCCAGGCCGAGGCGGCCATCGCCAGTGCAGAGTCCCTGCGCTGGACGATATTGCAGCCATCGGTAATTTTTGGTCCCGGCGATTCTTTCCTGAACCGCTTTGCAGGTTTGCTGGGCCAGCTGCCGCTGGCGCTGCCGCTGGCCTGCCCCAACGCACGCTTCGCGCCGGTGCACGTCGACGACGTCGTCGGCGCAGTGGCCCTGGCGGTTCGCGACGGCGCTACGGATGGGCGTACTTATGAGCTTTGCGGGCCGGAGATCTACACGCTGCGTGAACTCGTGCAGATGATTGCTGCGGCGACGGACCGGCGACGCTGGATCATTGGTCTGCCTGGTTGGGTGGCGCGCCTGCAGGCCCGCGTCATGGAGCGGCTGCCCGGGAAAATTTTCACGCTGGACAACTACCGGTCCCTGGGCGTGCCGAGCGTCTGCCGCAGCAACGGTTGCGCCGAACTCGGCATCGCGCCGCGCTCCCTGCAGCTCAATCTGGCCGCCTGCCTGGGCGTGCCGCCACCGCCGGCAGACAATTCTCCGACCGCGCCGGCGCACTGACTGCTACCTGCCCCAGCGCCTCCAGCGCAGCTGTCCGCGCATCGCCGTCTTTGTTGCCGATGACCTCGGCCGCCGCGTAGAACGCCGGGAAATCGCCACCCTGCTGCGCCAGCAGCGCGGCGAAGGCCGGGACGTACTGGTCGTAGGTGGCCAGGGCGGCAAGGCTGGCGTTATTCAGCTCCGGCCCGAACCAGCCGTCGAAATACGGCGGCCCCGCCCAAACCGCGCGCAATGCCTGGTAGTCGGCCCGGATGTTGTCCATTGCCGCGCTCTTGCCGGCGGCCAGCGCGTCGACATTATCGGTCCCGGCATACACCACCTCTAGCTGCATCCGGCCGCGGCCGAGTACCTCGCGCACCGCGTCCCGCCGGGCGAGCCAGCGTTCGTACCTGCACAGTCCGTCGCCGTCGCCGCGCCCGCGCAGCCAGCGCCGGATGCCCGCCTGCTCTACGGCGCTGGCAAATGATTCGTTGAAGGCGGAATCGCCGGCGATATACAGCTGCTGGTGGGCAAGCTCATGGAAGATCAACCCGGCCAGGCGATAGTCCGGCATGCGCAGCATGACATTGGTCAGCGGGTCGGCGAATTTGCCCAGCGTGGAATAGGCTGTCGCGCCGCCGACGAAAACGTCGTCGCCGTAAGCCGCGCGCCCGGCCGCAAATTCCCGTGCATCGGCCTCGGCGAAATAGCCGCGATAGCTGACGCAGCCGGCCACGGGGAAACACCAGGTGCGCGGCTCCAGCGACCATTCTGGCGCTGCGACCACGTTCCAGACCAGGTAAGACCGGCCGGTGTCGGCGTACTGTCGATAGCTGCCATTGTCAGGCAAGCCCAGCTCCGCGTGCGCGAAGTCCACCGCTTGCTGGGCGAATTCCAGCTGTTCACGGGTTTTGGCCGCGGTGTCAGGGTCGGCCAACACTTCGGCGACCGGCTCACGCTGCCCCATCAGCTCCATGTGGCCGCGCATGGCCTGCCAGTAGTAACAGCCCCCCAGGGCCATGCAAGCCATCGCCAACAAGGCAAGGCGCGGCAGGCGGCGCAGCGCAGGACCCGGGCGAGTGAGACATTCAACCAACATGCGAGATCAACAGATAGCTCTTAGAATGCAGCCATGCAAACCTACCTCGTCGGCGGTGCGGTGCGCGACCGCCTGCTTGGCGAACCGGCCGCTGAACGCGACTGGGTCGTCGTGGGCGCGACGCCGGCGGAACTCGAACAGGCCGGCTTCCGCCGCGTGGGCCGCAGTTTTCCGGTATTTCTGCACCCGGACACGGGTGAGGAATACGCGCTGGCGCGCACCGAACGCAAGACCGGCCCCGGCTACCACGGCTTCGAATTCTGCACCGACTCCGGCGTGACCCTCGAGCAGGACCTCCAGCGCCGCGACCTGACCATCAATGCGATCGCCGAAAACGCCGACGGCGAATTGATCGACCCATGGGGCGGCCAGCGGGATCTCGACGCCCGCCTGCTCAGGCACGTAGACGACGCTTTCCGCGAAGACCCGGTGCGCATTCTGCGCGTGGCAAGATTCGCGGCCCGATTTCACCGGCTGGGATTCCGCATCGCCGCTGACACGCTCCAGCTCATGACGGAGATGGTGGCGGCGGGTGAAGTGTCTGCGCTAATGCCGGAACGGGTCTGGAAAGAAACCGACACCGCGCTGGGCACGGATCACCCCGAGGTCTTCTTCCAGGTACTCCGTGACTGCGGCGCCCTGAGGATCATCTACCCGGAACTGGAGGCGCTGTTCGGCGTGCCGCAACCCGAGCGCTATCACCCCGAGATCGATACCGGCGTTCACACGCTGATGTGCCTGCAGCAGGCAACGCGACTCAACGCCAGCCGGGAGGTGCGTTACGCAGTGCTGGTGCATGATCTCGGCAAGGCCACCACGTCGCCCGACCTGTGGCCGAGCCATCCTGCCCACGAGCAGCGCAGCGTGGAACTGGCGCGCCTGCTATCCCGCCGCATTGGCGTCCCACGCCCCGCAGCCGTCACCGCCGGGGATCTGAAGGACTCGGGGCTCGAAGGCGAAGCCCTCGGCCAAGCCATGCGCGAGGCCCGCCAGCAAGCCATCGCCGCCATCAAATAATCCGTCTGGCAGTGCCCGACTCCGTCCCGCTCGCCCCACCCCACCGATTGCTGGTGGGGAAAAACACCCGCCACGCGATCCCGGGCGGTGCGGCAGGCCGGAAGGGCTTCCTACCAGAACACCACCACAATCACCGCCGCCAAAATCAATCGATAGACCACAAACGGCACCATCCCAATCCGCTGAATCGCCGCCAGGAACAACGTGATACACAGCCACGCACTCACCGCCGCAACCACAAGGCCCAGCGCAATCCCTCCCCAAGGTACCGGCCCAACAGACTGCAACAACTCAACCAGCTCCAGCAGCGATGCCCCGGCAATGGCCGGAATCGCCAACAGGAACGAGAAGCGTGCCGCAGTCTCCCGATCCAGGCCGAGGGCCAGGCCTGCGGTCATCGTGATGCCCGAACGAGACGTTCCGGGAATCAGCGCAAGCACCTGCGCAAGACCGATCAGCACCCCGAGGCGCAGGTTGACGGCACCCAGGCGCCCCACGCGGTCCGGTCGCCGGTCGGCGACCCACAGCAGCACGCCGAAAAAAGCCGTCGCGCCGGCAATCACCAGGGGAGAACGCAAGGTGGTGCCCACCACGTCCTCCAGGAACAGCCCGGCAACGACCAGCGGGACGGTGGCCGCCAGCAGGGTCCAGCCCAGCTGGGCGTCCTGCACGTCGTGGGGCCGGCGCAGCACCGCGCGGGTCCAGCCCGTCAGGATCGCGACGACTTCGGCACGGAAGTAGTAGACGACCGCCAGCAGAGTGCCCAGGTGTACGGCCACGTCGAAGGCCAGGCCCTGATCAGCCCAGCCGAGAAACCGCGGCACCAGGATCAGGTGCGCGGAGCTAGAGATCGGCAGGAACTCGGTGATGCCCTGGACCAGCGCCAGGATAATGGCGTGCAGGCTATCCACGGCCACTCCACAAAAAATGGAAAAGCGGGGACATTCTGCTTTTTCCGCCAGGCGGAAAAAGCAGAATGTCCCCGGTGATTCTGGCGACAAACCCTAAACGAAGCGTGTCACCGCGACTAGAGGAGGTGTCGCAGATCACGGCCCACCTGCAGCTGGCCGTCCGGAAGTGACCGACTCAGGGCCAGCACCTTGAAGCGCTCACCCATTTCTCCCGGCAGTAGCAACCGGCGCAGGTTGCCGGCGAGACGGGCCTGCTCGATGGGGTCTTCCGGTGGCGGGACGTCGAGCAGACCGTTGGCCATCAGGAACTGCGCCTGCGTCGTATAACCGGCCAGCGTCAGCCCGGCCGCGACGCCGGCCTGGGCCGCGGCAGTGAAATCCACCCAGGCCGTGATGTCCTGCAAACCCGGCCAGCGGAACGGGTCGGCATGGGCACGATGGCGGTAATGGCAAAGCAGCGTGCCGTCGAGCCGCTGCGGGTGGTAATACTCGCGTGCCGGCAAGCCATAGTCGCTGATCAACAGCAGGCCACGGGTCAGGCAGGCCGCTAGCGCCGCAATCCACGGTTCGAGGCCCGGACAGAACTCCGACGTGTAACCCGCCGGCCACGAACCGCCCGCTGTGGCGAGCCGCGCGCTGACCTCGGCGGCCAGCGCTGCGTCTGCGTCCCGCGCGGCCCAATGGAAGCCCTGCCCGGCGCGCACGACACCAAGCGCCTGAGTGCCGGACGGCTGCCAGCGGAAACGCCGCACCGGCAACGCGTCGACAACCTCGTTGGCCAGGATTACGCCGCGCAAGCCCGCCGGCGGCAGCGCGTCGAGCCAACGCACGGGGTAGGCGCTCAACCTGTGCTGCTGGCGGTGGCGCAATTCTGCACTGACCTCGAGCACCTGGTAATCAACGGCCGGTGCGCCGGACTGCGCCAGCGCGTCGAGCACCGCGGCGGCCAGGGCTCCGGTCCCGGCCCCGACTTCCAGGATTGAGTCACCGGCTTGCAGCAGCGGCGCGATGCACCGGGCTATGCAAGCGCCAAACGCCGGTGTGAGTTCCGGCGCGGTGACGAAATCGCCGTCGGCACCGAACTTGCGCGCGCCTGCGCTGTAGTAGCCGAGACCCGGTGCGTAGAGCGCCAGATTCATGTAGGCCGCAAAATCGAGCCAGCCGCCTGCGGCGTCGATACGCGCGCCGATCTGCTCGGCGAGCTGGATGCTCAGTGCCAGGGCCTCCGGCGGCGGGTCCGGCCAGTCAGCGGCCATGATGCATTGCCTGGTCCGGACAGTTATCGTATCTGGCTCCGCGCAACGCCCCGGGACGAACCAAGACTCTATGCAGACTGCAAAACACACGCTGGAAGACCAATGGGTTCTGATCACAGGCGCCGGTAAACGCATCGGCGCGTGCATCGCCCGCACGCTGCACGCGGCCGGGGCCAACGTGGCGGTGCACTACCGGGCGTCGGCCGACTCGGCCAATGAAATCGCGGCAGAACTCAATGCCCGGCGCGCCAATTCGGCACTGACGGTGCAGGGCGATCTGCTCGACGTCGGCCGGCTCGCCGAGATCGTGGCGCATGTCGTCGAGCAGACCGGCAGGCTCGACATCCTGGTAAACAACGCGTCCAGCTTCTACCCCACTCCACTGGGCGAGATTACTCCGGAGCACTGGGAAGACCTCATGGGGACCAACCTGAAAGCGCCGCTGTTCCTGAGCCAGGCGGCCGCGCCGCACCTCAGGGATCAACAGGGCAGCATCGTGAATATTGTCGACATCCACGCGCAGCGGCCGCTGCGCCACCACACCGTCTACGGGCCAGCCAAAGCCGCGCTTGCCATGCTCACCCGCACGCTGGCCCGGGACCTCGCCCCCGCGGTGCGGGTCAACGGCGTGTCGCCGGGCGCTATTCTGTGGCCGGAGGACGGCGTGTCCGACAGCTATCAGCAAAGCGTGTTGAAACAAGTCCCGCTGGGCCGCGCGGGCGCGCCCGAAGACATCGCCGACTGCGTGCTCTACCTGGTGCGCGACGCTCACTATGTGACCGGACAGATCATCGCGGTGGACGGCGGGCGCAGCATCGGCTGGTAGCCTCAACCCGCCGACAGATCTGCGGCCACCCGTTCGATGGGCTCGTCGCGGCCCGGGAATTCCTCCCAGAGTTCGCCCATGGTCCGACCCGACACCGGGTGGCGGAGCGCCGGTGCAATGTCTGCCAGCGGTTTCAGCACAAACGAATATTTCGTGATGTCGTCCCTGGGCACCTTCACCGGCGGCTCCGGAATGATTGCATCACCGTAAAGGAGCAGATCGAGGTCCAGCGTCCGCGGCGAGAAGGAACTGGGCCCGCGCACCCGCCCGGCCAGGGTGTGCAGGCCTTCCAGGCACTCCACGACGGCAACAGCGGACTCCCGAGTCGTCAACTTGAACACGCAGTTGAGAAACGGGTCGCCGACGAAGCCCACGGCGGCGGTTCGATACACCGGGGACACGCACACGTCGCCAAAGCGGTTTTTCAACTCCCGAAAAGCAAGCCGCAGGTTATCTTCCGGTGCAACGTTGCTGCCACCGCTGATGTAGACCACCACGCCGTCGCCGGCCGTCACCTTGCGCCGCGCTCGATGCTGAGGCCGACATCCCGCGAACCGCGAATCGCGAAGGGCTTGTGCACCGTCACCCGCACCCACGGCACCGCGAATTCGCCCGTCACGATCTGGGCAATTCCCTCGGCCATCGTCTCTATCAGCTGAAAGCGCGACTCTTCTACAAAACTGATGATTCGCTTGGTCACCGCCTTGTAGTCCAGGGTGGCGTCGATGTGGTCGCGGGCTGCAGCCGCCGCTACGTCGGCGGCCATTTCGAGATCGATGCTGACCGTCTGGGGCACCGCCCGCTCCCAGTCCCAGATACCGACCACGGTCTCGATGCGCAGGTCTGTCAGAAATATCGTGTCCAAGACAATGTCCTTTTCAGACCAGGGTCGCCAGGTCCCAGCGGGGGTGCACCTTGACGACCCGGCTCGGCGCCGTGCCAGCCTGCAGCCGCAGGCAACCGGTCAGGGCCACCATCGCGGCGTTGTCCGTGCAAAAAGCGATGCGCGGATAGTAGACGCGCCCGCGGCGCGCTTCCAAGGCGGCGCGCAGAGTGGCCCGCAGTTGCTCGTTGGCGCCCACACCCCCCGCCACCACCAGTCGCTCGCGGCCGGATGCGTCGAGCGCGCGCAGGCTCTTGGCCACCAGCGTATCCACCACGGCAGCCTGGAATGAGGCGGCCAGGTCGGCCCGGTCCTGGTCACCTGGCCCACCCAGCTGTTCCAGTTCGCGTACCTGCATCATTACCGCGGTCTTCAGCCCGCTGAAACTGAAGTCCAGGCCCGGCCGTTTCAGCATCGGGCGCGGCAAGTCATACCGCTGCGGGTCACCGGTCCCGGCCAGCCTGGCAAGTTCCGGCCCACCCGGGTAAGGCAGGCCCAGGAGTTTCGCGGTCTTGTCGAAGGCCTCGCCGGCCGCATCATCCAGGGTCTGACCCAGCACGTCGTAGGCGCCGAAATCCGCAACGTCGACCAGCATCGTGTGGCCCCCCGACACCAGCAAGGCCACGAACGGAAACGGCGGCGGCGAGTCCTCCAGCAGCGGTGCCAGCAGGTGGGCCTCCATGTGATGCACGGCGATAGCTGGTATGTCCCAGGCCCGGGCGAGGCCCATGCCCGCCGTCGCGCCCACCAGCAGGGCGCCAATCAGACCCGGACCCGCGGTGTAGGCGACCCCGCCCAGGTCCCGACCCTCCAGGGCGGCCTCGTCCAGGACCCCGGCTACCAGCGGCAGCAGGCGGCGCAGGTGGTCACGCGATGCCAGTTCGGGCACCACGCCGCCATAGCGGGCGTGCAGTGCGACCTGGCTGTGCAGGGCATGGGCCAGCAGCCCGCGGCCGGGGTCGTACAGTGCCACGGCCGTCTCGTCACAACTGGTCTCGATTCCCAGGATGGGGCCTGTCGGCGCAGCGGGATTTTTTTGCAATTCCATGATTCAGCGGCTATATTCCACGCCCGCTCCGGCCTCCCGCCGGTTTTTTTGGTGCCGAGGATCAGCACATTGCCCAGCGTCCGAGTGCGAGAGAACGAAAACTTTGACGCCGCCCTGCGGCGTTTCAAGCGTGCCTGTGAAAAAGCCGGCGTCCTGACGGAAGTTCGCCGGCGCGAGTTTTACGAAAAGCCGACCCAGGAACGTAAGCGGAAAAAGGCCGCGGCGGTGAAGCGCCAGGCCAAGCGGATCGCGCGCGATACCACCCTGCGCCGCCGGCTGTACTGAGCCGCGCCACTGGCCAGTCATGGCCCTGAAAGACCAGATCCTCGACGACGTCAAGGCAGCCATGCGCGCAGGCGAGAAGACCCGCCTGGTAACGCTGCGCATGCTGACTGCTGCCATCAAGCAGCTCGAAGTGGACTCCCGAACTACGGCGGAGGATGCTGACACGCTGCGCATCGTCGAAAAACTGGTGAAGCAGCGGCGCGAGGCGGCGGAACAATACCGCCAGGCCCGTCGCACCGACCTCGCCGATAAAGAACTCGCTGAAGCCGACATTCTCAAAGCTTACCTCCCCGAGCCCCTGGATGACGCGACACTGGATGCGCTGATCGACGAGGTCATTGCGGCCACCGGCGCTGAATCGCCCCGGGACATGGGCAAGGTCATGAATGCCATCCGGGCCCAGGCGCAGGGCCGGGCCGACATGGGCGCCGTCAGCAAGCGCGTCAAGGCACGCCTCGCCGGCTGACCCACTCGGCCAACGTCCCGGCGGTGCTAGACTGCCGCCAAACCGCGCCGCGCACCGCGACGCCGATAACGACATAGCTAGTGGCTAGCCGCATTCCGCAGGATTTCATCGACGACCTCGTCGCCCGCGCCGACATCATTGATGTGGTGGGCTCACGCGTGCAGCTGAAAAAGGCCGGCCGCGAATACAAAGCCTGCTGCCCTTTCCACAACGAGAAGACGCCGTCTTTTACGGTGAGCCCGGAAAAGGGGTTCTATCACTGCTTTGGCTGCGGCGCGCACGGCACCGCACTGGGTTTCCTGATGGACTACGAACGCCTGGAGTTCGTTGATGCGGTGGAGGAACTGGCCCAGCTGCTCGGCCTCGAAGTGCCGCGGGAAGCCAGCTCGGAAGCGCGCTCACCGGTGGCGCCGATATTCGACATCATGGGCGCTGCGGCCAAGCTCTACCAGCAGGCCCTGCGCGAACACCCGATGGCCGTGGACTATTTGAAAGCCCGCGGTATCGACGGCGAAAGGGCCCGGGATTTCTGCATCGGCTACGCACCGGCCGGCTGGGACTTCCTGCTGCAGCGGCTGGGCGACGGCGACGATAAACGGCAGCTCCTGCAGTCGGCCGGGCTGATCACGGCGCGGGAAGGCGGCGGCTTCTACGACCGCTTCCGCGATCGCATTATCTTTCCGATCCGCGACAGCCGCGGCCGGACCGTGGCCTTCGGTGGCCGCGTGCTGGGCGAAGGCGAGCCGAAGTACCTGAATTCGCCGGAGACCGCTGTCTTTCACAAGGGCCGCGAGCTTTACGGGCTCTACGAAGCGCGGCGCGCCGCCCGGCGCCTGGATTCAATCCTCGTGGTCGAGGGCTACCTGGATGTCGTGAGTCTCGCCTGCCACGGCGTGACCAATGCGGTGGCGACGCTCGGCACCGCCACCACGGCCGAACACCTGAAACGGATATTCCGGGTCACACCGGAATTGGTCTTCTGTTTCGACGGCGACCGGGCCGGGCTCGATGCGGCCTGGCGCGCGCTGCAAAATACGCTCGCGGAAATGCGCGAGGGGCGCCAGGTGCGCTTTCTGTTCCTGCCCGATGGCGAAGACCCCGACTCGCTGATTCGCAGCGAGGGCGCTGCAGCATTTCAGTCGCGCCTCACCACAGCGCTGCCGTTGTCGGATTATTTGCTCAAGGAATTGAAAAGCCGCGCCGACATCACCACTACAGAAGGCATGGCGCGGCTGGCTGAACTGGCTCGTCCGCTGCTGTCGCAACTGCCCCCGGGCGTGTACCGGGAACTGCTGACGGACCGGGTGGCTGCCGAGGTCAAGATTGGCCCGGACAGGCTGTCGGCGCTGGTTGCCGGCGATGCGGCTGCGACGAGACCGCCGCGACGGCCGCGGCGCGGGCCGGCTCCGGCAGGTCGCCCCAGCCTGGTGAGGCGGGCCATACAGATTTTGCTGCACCACCCGACTGCGGTGCAGCAAGTCCAGGTGCCGTCCGACCTCGGCGATGCCCGGCAACGCGGGGTGCCGCTGTTACAAGAACTGCTGGCCCTGCTGGCAGAGCACCCGGAGCTGAGCAGCGCGGCGGTGCTGGAGCGCTTCCGGGACCGGCCGGAAGGGCCGCACCTGGAAAAGCTCCTGGCCGAGGAGTTGTTGATCGGCCAGGATGCTGCAGCGCAGGAATTTGACGGCTGCCTCGCGCGGCTCGCCGAGCGCGGGCGTGAAGACCGGCTGGCGGAGTTGGTCCAGAAAGCTGAGTCCGGGGCGCTGAGCGACGCCGAGCGCGAGGAATTGCGGGGTATCCGGCGGGGCGGGGCCGGCCCCTGAGCCGGCGACTTTATGAAGAGTCGCCGCATCTAAAGCATGGATCGGACGAATACTGATGTACACTTACGCGTTTTTTTACGCCAACTAGAGAGGGCCGCCGGGTGAGTGAAGGCGCAGAGAAGCCAAAGAACGAGCAGCAGTCCCAGCTGAAGGCGCTGATTGCGCGCGGCAAAGAGCAGGGCTACCTGACCTATGGCGAGGTCAACGATCACCTGCCCAACGATATCGTCGATCCGGAGCAGATCGAAGACATCGTCAACATGATTAATGACATGGGCATTACGGTCTACGAGAAGGCTGCCGACGTAGACGCGTCGCTGCTGTCTGACAATGCCGTCAACGCGGACGACGACGCCGCCACGGAAGAAGCCGTGGCCGCGCTGGCCAGCGTAGACGCCGAATTCGGCCGCACCACCGACCCGGTGCGTATGTACATGCGCGAGATGGGCACTGTAGAGCTGCTGACCCGCGAAGGCGAAATCCGCATTGCGAAACGCATCGAGGAAGGCCTCGACCAGGTGAAAAACGCCTTGTCGTACTTCCCGCCCACCCTCAACCTGGTCATGGCAGCCTACGCACCGGTCAAGGCCGGCGAAGGCCGCTTGCAGGACGTACTGGTCGGCTTCGTCGATCCCAACGAGCCCGAAGAAGTGATCCCGGCCAGCGCGAAGACCAAGGAAGAACAGGAAGCCGACGCGGACGACACCGGCCCGGACCCGGAAGAGGCCGCGGCCCGCTTTGCGTCCATTTCCCGCCGCCACAAGCGCGTCGTAAACCAGATCATCAAGGAGGGCACCGCCGAGCCCAAGGTGCAGCGGGCGCGCGACCGGCTCACCGCCGAGATCATGGAACTGAAGCTGGCGCCGAAGCTGTTCGAAGCCATGTGCATCAACCTGCGCATCAACGTGGCAGACCTGCGCACCAGCGAGCGGCGCATCATGCAGCTGTGCGTGCGCGAGGCCGGCATGCCGCGCAAGGATTTCATCAGCAGCTTCCCGCGCAATGAGACCAACCTGCGCTGGGTCGACAAGCACATTCGCGCCAAGCGCAAATACTCTTCAGGCCTCGCACGGCTGAAGGACGAGATACTGCGCATTCAGCGCCGGCTGATCGCGATCGAAGAACGCACCTATCTCTCGATTGCGGAAATCAAAGAAATCAACCGCCAGATGTCTCTGGGTGAAGCCCGGGCGCGGCGCGCGAAGAAGGAAATGGTGGAAGCCAATCTCCGCCTGGTGATTTCAATTGCGAAGAAATACACCAACCGCGGACTGCAGTTCCTGGACCTGATCCAGGAAGGCAATATTGGCCTGATGAAGGCGGTCGACAAGTTCGAATACCGCCGCGGCTACAAGTTCTCCACCTATGCAACCTGGTGGATCCGTCAGGCCATTACGCGCTCTATCGCCGACCAGGCCCGGACCATCCGCATCCCGGTGCACATGATCGAGACGATCAACAAGCTGAATCGCGTGTCGCGGCAAATGTTGCAGGAGATGGGTCGCGAACCCACGCCGGAGGAACTGTCCACGCGCATGGAAATGCCCGAGGACAAGGTGCGCAAGGTACTGAAAATCGCCAAAGAACCCATCTCGATGGAGACACCCATTGGCGATGATGAAGATTCACACCGTGGCGGCTTCATCGAAGATGCCACCGTGCTGTCGCCGGTGGAATCCGCGACGTCAGAGAGCCTGAAAGAAACTACGCACAACGTGCTGGCCGGACTCACGCCGCGCGAAGCCAAGGTGCTGCGCATGCGTTTCGGTATCGACATGAATACCGATCACACGCTGGAAGAAGTCGGGAAACAGTTCGACGTGACCCGCGAGCGGATCCGCCAGATTGAGGCCAAGGCCCTGCGCAAGCTGCGCCATCCGTCGCGCAGCGACCAGTTGCGCAGTTTCCTGATCGAAGACTGAATCGCCCGGGGGCTCAGGCCCCCGACGGCGCTTCCCGGTACGGGAACAGTTCGTCCAGCGCCTGCGTCCTGCCGTTTTCCTGCATGACCCGGCAGTGATAGCGCCGCAGCTTCCGCGGCTCGGAGGCGCCGCAAGAATGGGCGATCACGCACACTTCTTTCTCCATGTTCTGGTGATAGCGCATCACCCGCGTGGCCTTGGCTGTCGGGTCGAGCCCGCGTTGCAGCCGCTTGTCGTGAGTGGTGATACCCGTGGGACAAGTGTTCCGATTGCATTTCATGGCCTGGATGCAGCCCAACGCAAACATGAAGCCGCGCGCCGACGCCACGAAATCGGCGCCTGCGCAAAGCGCCCAAGCCACGCCTGCTGGGTTAATCAACTTGCCGCTCGCAACGACACGCACCCGCTCGCGCAGACCGGTCTTCATCAACGCATCAACCACCAGCGGCAGACTCTCGCGAACTGACAAGCCCACATGATCCATCAGGGTCATGGGCGCCGCACCCGTGCCACCGTCACCGGAGTCCACGGTGATGAAGTCTGGCGTGTAGTCGGACCCCCGTGCGCTGGCTTCCCACAGCACGTCCTCGAGCCAGCCAAAGCCACCCATAACTGCCTTGAAACCGACGGGCTTGCCGGTAATTCTCCGCACCCTTGCGATCATATCCAGCAGGTCACCGGGCGAGTCGATTTCCGGGTGGCGGTTCGGGCTGATGGAATCGTGCCCGACTTCGATGCCGCGGATGCCTGCAATCTCCTGGGTGACTTTCGCCCCGGGGAGGATGCCGCCCTTGCCGGGCTTGGCGCCCTGGCTCAGCTTGAGCTCGAACATACGGACCTGCTCGTGGGCCGCCGCCGCGCGCAGCCGCGCTTCATCCAAACCGCCCTCGGGCGTGCGCACGCCGTACTTCGCGGTACCGATCTGGTACACGATGTCCGCGCCCCCTTCCAGGTGATAGTCGGACAGTCCGCCCTCACCCGTATTCAGCCAGCAGCCGGCCATCTTCGCACCCCGGGACAGCGCAATGACCGCCGGCTTGGAGATTGCGCCGAAGCTCATCGCGGAGATGTGAAAGAAACGGTCCGTCGTGTATGACGTCTTGCAGTCAGGCCCGATGGTCACCGCCGCAGTGGGCGCAGCATCCTGGTCAAGCGTAGGCCAGGCGGTGTTTACAAATACCAGTGCACCAATTCTTTTTATGTCCAGCGTGGAGCCAAAGGCCACCGTGTTATCCAGGTCTTTGGCAGCGCGATAGGCCCAGGAACGTTCGGCACGATTGAAGGGCATCTCTTCACGGTCCATGGCGAAGAAGTATTGGCGGAAAAACTCACCAATTTCCTCGAACAGGTAGCGGAAGCGGCCGATGACGGGGTAGTTGCGCCGAATCGCGTGTTCGGTCTGGGTCACGTCGATGACATAGAGCACGACCAGCGCCAGCGCGCCGATGCCAAGCGCCAGCACGAACAGCGTGACGATCACGGTCAGCGCGTCACTCACGAAATCCATCATCAGTCGCGTCTCCAGGCAGCGTGGGCTGGCAACATGGCGGCGTCAGCCCGCCGGCGCAAGCGTAATCTCCAGCGGAAAGTGGTCAGAACCGATGTCAGGACCGGTGCGCACGTCCAGGACACCCGCGGATGCGTCGGCCAGCGCATGATCGATGGGGATCCACACTGGCACGGGCAGCGCCGGCCACGTGATCTGCAGGCCCTGGGGCTTGCGGGCGTCGCGCAGGCCCGTGTTGTCCAGCAATCGGCCAAAATGCGGCGAGAACGGAGTGAGATTCAGGTCGCCGGTCACCAGGCGGGGGCGCGATGAACGCGCCAGCACCTGGCCGAGCGCTGCAAGCTGCCGGTTGCGGTCGCGAGCCAGCTGCTGGGACATGGGCGGCGTCAGGTGCACGGCGTAGACTTCCAGGTCCCGGTCTTCCAGTAAGACCCGAAGGTTGTCGCTGCCCGGCACGCCGAGGTCGAGCCACTCCACGTCGCGCAGCGGGGTGCGGGCGTAAACGGCCATGCCAAAGGGCGTTGCGCGCGCCCGCATCGCCCGATACGGCCATGCCGACAGGGCCCTTTCCAGCTCGGCATGCCAGGCCGGCGTATATTCTGAGAACACAATCAGCTCGGGCTGCAAGCCGTCGATGTAATCGACCACCTGCCCGAATTCCGCATTACGGTAGGACAGGTTCACGGTCACCAGCTGAGGGCCCTCGTGCGCCGATGCCTCATGCGTAGCCGCAGTGAACAGCGGCAGAAGGTAGGGCCCCACGTACCACGCATTCGGCGCCGCGAGCAGCACGGTCAATGCCAACCACGCGTAGCGCCGGGTGTTCAGGAATGCGATTACGAGTAGCCCCTGCGCCAGCAGGTAGTACAGCCGGAAATGCGCGAACAGGTCGGCGGTCCACGACCAGTCCGCCGCCAGGGAAATCAGGCTGCCCATGCTGGCGCCAGCAAAGATCAGCCAGAGCAACGGCCGCGCGACACGCCGGGGGCGCGGCACGGCGGGCTTCCTGTTAATGCGTACCCGCATCCGCGGCAGCACTCCCGTCGCCACTGACCAGCTGGTCGAGGGTTTCGATCAGGAACAGCAGCTCCCGCGTGTCTTCTTGCCGCACAGCCAGGCACTCTTCTGCGTAAGGGTGAATCGCGCAATGCAACGGCCAGTCTTCGCGCCCTGCAAGCACGTCGTCCATGCGCGGCAAAAAGCGCCACTGCAGCCACTGGTGAAACCCCAGTGTGTCCCAGCTAAACGGCTGCTCGCTCGTCAGCTCGTGGTCTGAAGGTCGCGCAGTATCCCAGAGCCCCAGGCGCTGCAGTTCCAGTTGCAGGCGTGCCAGCACGGCGGCCACCGCGCGTCGCTGCTGGCCCGGGGATTGTTGCAGGTCCGTCATGGCGTGCGGTCATTTTGGCACAGTGGCACGCTCGCCGGGCCGCGCTACCCGCAGGTGGGTGCGTCGTTTACAGTGCGACCATGAAAGACCTGCGCCGATGGCGTCCGATCGCTTTGCTGGCCGTGAGCAGCACGCTGGCGGCCTGCGGTGCGGCCGATGAGCCCTCGCGATCGGCCGCGGACCCCGCGCGCCCGCCTCCGCCCGCCATGACCCCGGCGGATCGCGCTCGCGCCGTCGTGGCCGCGCGCCTGGAAGTGCCGACCGACAACGTGGCGGTTATCACCGTCACCCCCCGAGACTTTCCGGATTCGAGCCTCGACTGCCCGGACCCCGACATGATGTACCAGCAGGTGATCACGCCCGGGCACCAGGTCATTGTCGAGGCGGAAGGACGACGCTTCGACGTCCGGGTAGCCGGCGCCGGCGCGCGAATCTGCCACCGCCGCAAGGGCGGTAGCGGCGGCGACAAGCGCCCGACACCGCTTCAGCGGCTGGCAGAGCAAGCGCGCGCCGATCTGGCAGCCCGCCTGCAGTGCGAGGTAAACGCCATCACCATCAGCAACCTGCGCGCGCTGCAGCCGGGTGACGAACTGAGTGGTTGCACACTGAACTGCGAGCCCCTTGAGTCGATATGTGGCTACGCGGTAGCCCTGATCCACGACGGCCGCCGCTACGATTACCTGTTGACGGAGTCTGAACTCAGCCCCTGCCCACCCATCGTGCCGAGCTGACGGTCAGTCGGTTAAACTTGCGCGCTTCGCGGGCCCTTAGCTCAGTTGGTTAGAGCAAGCGAGCTCAACCCAGCGGGTCGTTGCGCTGCTCGCCGCAGGCCTGCTGGCCGGCTGCCAGCCGTCGCCGCCGGCTCCGGAAACCACCGTGCCTGACGCTGAAGCGCTGCCGCCCCCGGCGCTCGGGGCCTTCAGCCACGTCACCGTCGGCACCGCCGACCTCGACGGGGCGCTGGCCGTGTGGCGCGACCACTTCGCGCTGGCCGTGGTGGCGACGCGCAACGGTCCGGATCCGGCCCTCGCGAAGTTGTGGGACGTTGATGCGGGCGACATTTCGCGGCAGGCGCTGGTACGCACGCCCGGGCTGCAAACCGGAGCACTGCATTTGGTGGAATTCACGACTCCGGGCGCGCCGGTGCGCGACGGCGCGCAAGTCTTCGACAGGGTGCCGAAGAACCTGGATGTCTACGCGCGCGACCTGCCGGCACGCTACGAAGAGCTGCGCGCAGCGGGCCTGGAGTTTCGCGCGCCGTGGGTCGAAATGCCGGCGCCGGGGGGCCTCACCTTCCGCGAGGTGCAGATGCCCGGCCACGACGCGACGAACATCGTGCTGATGGAAATTCTGGACACGAATTACCGGCACAGCCCGGCGGGTTATGCCGGGGTCGGCCCGCTGATCATCGTGGTGGGCGACGCCGAAACGGAGGTTGCTTTCTACCAGGACGTGCTGGGCCTGGAAATGATCATGCAGGACCTGCTGGCCGGGCCCGAAATCGAGCGCATGGTCGGCTTGCCGGCAGGCGCGGGCATCGACTTCCGGGTGCTCGGCGCCGAGGCGGACCCGATGGGCCGTATCGAGGTCATCGAGTATCAGCGTACAGGCGGCGCGGACCTGTTCCAGCGCGCCCGCGCGCCGGCCACCGGCGCGCTGCACGCGGGCTGGCAGGTCGAGTCCCTGGACCCGCTGCGCCGGCAGCTGGACGCGCGCGGCATCGACTACGAGGCCGTCGACGCCCTGGACACGATCTACGGCAGCGGGCCGGTCATCGCATTCCGCACGCCGGCGGGCTGCCGGATCGAAGTGCAGGAAATCAGCCAGGCCGGGCCCTGACCCTTTTTGACATAATTCTCGGTCTGGCCACGGCGATTGCCGCAGGCTTGCACGGGCCCTGAAAGCCGCGTAACTTCTACGTCTGAGAATAAAAATAACGGTCTATAAAGGCAGTGTCGGATCCCGATCCACACCCGATGACGCTGCTTTGATCCGCCACTCCTTACGGACCTTGCGTAAGGAGCAAGACCATGAAGTTCTCCCTGACCCGGCTTGGACTATTCGCCGCGGTTTACCTGTGGGCGGCCGTTGCGTCGGCAGCGGGCCTCGCGCCCATATCCCAGGTTTTCGTATTTGGCGACAGCCTGTCGGACACTGGCAATGCGTTCAACGCCACAGGCGGTGCGTTGCCGCCCTCGCCGCCCTATTTCGCGGGTCGCGTCACGAACGGTTTGATCTGGGTCGAGCCCATGAGCAGCGACCTGGGTGTGTCGTTCACCAACTACGCCGTTGCCGGCGCACAGACTGGCAATGGCAACGTCAACTCCGACAATTTTCCAGTGCTGGAAGACACTGGTCTGCAAAACCAGGTGACACAGTTCGGATCCGACCTCGGCGGCGTTACGGCCGATCCGGGTGCGCTCTACGTCGTGTTCGCCGGTTCGAATAATTTTTGCCTCACGTGCTTCACGCCCGGCGTGGACGATCCCATTGCGTTCATCAACCAGGGCGTCACGGAGATCCTGACGGCTGTCGGTACCTTACAAGCCACCGGGGCACAGAAGTTCCTGGTGTTCGGCCTGCCCGACCTCGGCCTGAGCCCGCGAGCGGCGGCCATCCCGATCCCGGGCATCCAGGAACAGCTCAGCATGCTGACGGACGGCTGGAACCAGGCCCTGTTCGGCAACCTGCCCAGCCTCGGCCTCGGCGACAACCTGGCAACGGTGGACACCGCCCAGGTACTGCGGGACGTCGTTGCCGACCCGGCGAGTTTCGGCTTGTTCAATGTGACGGACCCTTGCCTGCTGGTTGGCTGCAACGCGCAGACGAAGGACCCGCTGCTGGACCCGGACGGCTTCCTGTTTTGGGACGACATTCATCCGACGCGTGCTGGCCACGCAATCCTGGCGGATGCCGCTTATCACGCAGTGCTGATCCCGGTACCGCCGGCGGCACTGCTGTTTGGTTCAGCCTTGGGCTTGCTCGGGTGGGTACGCCGCCGCGCGGCAGCCTGAGCATTTTAGAGACAAAGAAGAGAATAGAGACGCTTTTGACTTGAGTAACTGGTCGACGAAGGCAGTGTCGGATCTCGATCCACACCCGATGACGCTGCTTTGATCCGCCACTCCTTGCGACCCCGGTAGTAAGGAGACCGACCATGAAGTTCGTCATGCCCCGAATGGGGGTATTGGCTGCGATCTGTTGCTGGGCCAGCGCCGCGCACGCTGCCGGCATCCCCCCCGTCGCGAGCGACGGCGGCAGCCATGGGGCCGCTGACAAGCCGTATCTGGCGGCCCACGGAACACCAGTGGGGCAGCAACGCGCTCAGCTCGTGGCAATACCTGCGTCTGCTGATT
>CAMYJV010000055.1 GCA_947258805.1 uncultured Gammaproteobacteria bacterium
TGGCGATGTGGTAATCGGGCAGCAGCCCGTAGCGGGCGTTGGTCAGGATGGTGTCGCCGGAATACAGGATCTTGTCGTCCTGAAAAAAGGCCGACAGGTTGCCGGTGCCGTGGGTCGGGCCCGGATTAAGCAGCTGGAAGCGGACCCCGTCCAGTTGCATGTCGTGCTGCGGGCCGGACAGCGTGCGGGTGGGCACGAGCTGGCCATCGGCCTCGCGCAGCCCGATGACCTTGGCACACATCTCATCCGCAATGATTTCGGCATCCGGCGCCAGATCCGCCGCGTAGCCGGCATGGTCCAGGTGGTCGTGGCTGTAGATGATCGTGCTGATCTGCTTGCCTGGCAGGGCCTTTTCTATCGCTGCGCGATAGGCGCGGGCGCGACCGGGCGTGCCGAAGGTGTCGAATGCGATAACGCCTGTATCTCCGGCAAGAAAGACCGAACGCACTTTGCCATCAGTAACCGTGTACACACGATCCGATAACTGTTCGGTCTCCATCGCCGGCTCTTCGGCGAGCCAGGCCTGCATCTTGTCGCTGGTGAAGAGTCCTTTGTGTTCTGCCATGATCCTGCTCCGGCTCAGAAGGGCGTGGGGTCGACGCGCATATTGCCTTCGATACCCCAGCCGCCGGTGAGAAACTGCTGCATGTAGCGCGACAAATTCATCGCGCAGTATTCGTCGAAGCGGAACAGGTGGCCCCACCGTGGGTCCAGTTCCTTCTGCGTGTAGTTCGTGACCGCTTCCCAATCCTGCGGGTCGATGCCTCGCGACAGCGCGTCCTGGGCCACTTCCGCCATGTCGTCGTAATATTTCAGGCTCTCTTCGAAGCCCTTGCGGTCAGTCACCCAGAAGTGGCCCGGCACGAAGATGTCCCAGTCCAGGCTCAGCAGCCGTTTCATCGCCGGCACGTAGGGTGTCAGGTGCCAGTCCGGGAAGAATGTGTAGCCCACGCCGGGGATCACCGTGTCGACCATGAACAGCACTTTCTGGTCCGGGAAATACGCGGCAATGTTGCCGTCGCCGTGGGTCGGGCCGGGGTATAGCAACTCGAATTTCACGCCGTCCAGCTCGTAGGCCTGCCGCTCGCCGGAAAAGGTTTCCGTGGCCGGCAGCTGGCCGTCGGACCCACGCGCACGAACGACCTTGTCGCACAGCTCGTGGGTCAGGATGTCGGCATCGGGGCCGAGGTCGGCCGCGTAACCGGTGTGGTCCAGGTGTTCGTGGGAGTAAACGATCGTATGCAGCTGCTTGCGCGGCAGCACCCGCTGCATCGCGCCTGCGTAGGCGCGCGCGGTGCCGGGTGTCTCGAAGGTGTCGAAGGCGATCACGCCTTTCCTGCCCTCGACGAAAATCGTGCGGTAGATGCCCTCGCTGACGGTCCAGATGTTGTCGCGAACCGGGTCGAAGGTGATGTCTCGGTAGGCCCCCTGGATGGCCAGCGGGCCCGGGATTGTGAATATGCCGCAATGCTCGCAGGGCGCCTGCGGATCCTGATGTTCTTCGCTCACGTCGATTCCCCTCGAAGGCGGCCGTCGGCCGGGCAGCCCCTCTGAAACTACCACGAGCCAGTATGCCGGGACTGCGTTTCCGGCGGTTGGCATTTTCGGCACGGCGCGCTGCACATTGCGCCGGAGCAGCCATTCGGGCCGCTACCGGCGCCGCGACCGTCGCGATGTCTGGTAACGTAGCGGACGCAGTAACGGTGGCAGCAAGAAGAGCGCCGAGCGAGAGGGGGTTTGACGGATGGACCTAGTGGAACGAGGCCTGGCCGACGTGCAGGACTACGTCCGGTTCCTGGAAGAGCGCGACCACCTCATCCGGGTGAAAAGCGAAGTGGACCAGGACCTGGTACTCGCCGGCATCGCGAAGAAGTTCGAAGGCGGCAAGGCGGTGCTGTTCGAGAAGGTGAGGGGCCAGGACTACCCGGTGCTGGTGGGCCTGTACTGGAACCGGCCGACGACCGCCGGAATCTTCGGCAGCACTGCCGAACAGTTGCCCTTCGTACTCGCCGACGAGATCGGTGCGTGGCGCAAGGCGCCGATGGAGCCGGTCATCGTCGACAGCGGGCCGGCCAACGAAGTGATCGAGACGGACATCGACCTGTACCGGCTGCCGATCCCTCACCACGCCGAACTGGACGGCGGCCGCTACCTGACGTCGAGCGTGGCCATCGCGAAAGACCCGGACACCGGCGTGCGCAATCTTTCTGTTCACCGCATGCTGGTGACGGGCAAGAATCGTTTCACGATGCTGCTGGAAGAGCTCGGGCACGTGATGGACTACTTCAAGCGCGCCGAGGCCAAGGGCGAGCCGCTGGAACTCACGATCAACAACGGCGTGGATCTCGGCACGTTCGTCGCCGCGGCATCGCCGGCCTCCGCCGCGCCGATCGAGATGGACGAGATCGGGATCGCGTCGCAGATCCGGGGCGCGCCGGAGCAGCTGATCCGGGCCCAGACCGTGGGGGTCGAGGCCTTCGCGAACGCGCAGATCGTGTTCGAGGGCCGGATCCTGCCGGGGGTCCGCGAGCTGGAAGGGCCGTACGCGGAAGTGACCGGCTACTACGCCGCGCGCGAGCCGCGCTGGGCCTTCGAGGTCACTGCAATTACCCGGCGTAAGCAACCGATTTTCCACACGATTCTGTCGGGCCTGGAAGTCCGCCAAGCCTACTCCTCGGTCGCCGAGGCCGGCGTATTCGGGCAGGTGCGGGCAGCGGTGCCGGCCGTCAAGGCGGTGCATTTTTCCGACGGCAGTGTGCCCTACGACCTGGTGGTGCAACTGGACAAGCAGTCGAACGATGCGCCGTCGGCTGTGATCGCTGCCGCCTTCGAGTCCCTGGCCTTCCTGAAGACGGTGATCGTCGTCGATACCGACGTCGACATCTTCAACATGGCCGACGTGGAGTGGGCGGTCGCGACACGGGCGCAGTTTGAACACGATGTGACGATGATTCCCGACGGCATCGGCCACCGGCTGAACCCGATGGTGGAGGACGACCGCTGGACCCGGATGGGCATCGACGCGACGGTGCCGTTGCCGCGGGAGGAAAAATACGACCGCGCGACGATGCTGGAGGTCAATCTCGCCGACTACGAAATCACCGGCGCCTGATGAACCCGGCAGTCCAGACCAAGGCACACGGGCCGCCCTCGCCGTCGGTGGCGTGGTACACGGTGATCCTGTGCATGGTCGCCTACGTGCTGTCCTTCGTGGACCGGCAGATCATCGCGCTGCTGATTGAGCCGATCCAGGCCGACCTGCAGATTTCCGACACCCAGTTCAGCCTGCTGACGGGCCTGGCCTTTTCCCTGTTCTACGCCACCATGGGTTTGCCCATCGCGCGCTGGGCCGACGTCGGGTCGCGGCCGTTCATCATTTCGGCCGGCATCGTCGTGTGGAGTTTCGCCACTGCGCTGTGCGGCGTGACGCGCACCTTCTGGCAACTCTTCCTGGCGCGCATGGGCGTCGGCGTCGGTGAAGCTGCCCTGTCTCCAGCCGCCTATTCCATCATCACCGATTCTTTTCCCAAGTCCCGCCTCGGGCTCGCCCTGGGCGTGTATTCCATCGGCGTGTTCCTGGGCTCCGGGCTCGCGTTCCTGGTCGGCGGCACGGTGATCGAAGTCGTCGAGGGTATGGGCGGGCTGAACTTACCCGTCATCGGCAACGTCAGGCCGTGGCAGGCCACGTTCTTCATTGTCGGCGCGCCCGGTATCTTCATCGGGCTGTTGTTCTACCTGACGGTCCGGGATCCGGCCCGCACCGGCCTGGATCCGTCGGGCGCCAACCCGCGGGGTTTCAGCATCGGCCAGGTCATGGACTACATTCGGGGCCACAAGTCGACTTTCACTGCCCACTACCTGGGCTTCGGATTGCTGTCCCTGGCCATGTTTGCGCTGCTGACCTGGGCGCCGGCCTACATGATTCGCGTGTACGAGATGAGCGCCCGGGAGGTCGGAATCTATCTCGGCTTCACGGTGCTGATTTCCAATTCCGCCGGCACGCTATTCAGCGGCTGGCTGACGGACTGGTTCACGCGCCGCGGCCACCACAATGCGCCGCTGCGCTCCGGGATCGTCGGCGGTCTGGGGGTTATCGTTCCGGCCGCGCTGTTTTCGTCCATGCCCAGCTTTGGCTGGTCCTTGACGCTGCTGGCCGTGGCCTTTTTCTTCGCCAGTTTCCCGGTGGCTACGTCGGCCACGGGACTGCAGATCATGGCGCCTAACCAGATGCGGGCCCAGGTCACCGCGTTATTTTTCCTGGCCATGAACCTGTTCGGCATCACCGGCGGTTCCACGCTGGTCGCACTGGCCACGGACTTCCTTTTCCAGGACCCGCTGGCCGTTGGTTATTCCATGTCGATGACCTGTGCAATCGCCGGCGTGCTGGGTTCCGTTGTGCTGCTGTGGGGCCTGAAACCTTTTGGGGTGACAGCACAATCCGTGGCGCGGGCAACGGCCTGAAGTAGGAGGGCAAGGGCATGGACATCACGAGACGCGGATTCCTGGCCTGGCTGAACGGGCTGGCTGCAACACTGCTGAGCGCACCGGCGGCCCTGGGTGCTGAGCTGAAGAAGATTCGCGGCCAGATGATCGGGCGTGCAGACCCCGATTACGAACTCTGGCGCAAGAGCATGGTCTGGTACCTGCACAAGCCTGCGCGTTACCCGGACACGATTGTCCGGGCCGAGTCGAGAGAAGACGTGGTCGCCGCTGTTAACCAGGCGCGTGAAGACGGCGTGAAAATTGCGACGCGGGCCACCGGCCACAACCCGGCCCGCGGTTGCCTGCGCGAGGGCGGCATGCTGCTTGATACCTCGCAACTCAGGAGCGCGGAGATCGATGCGGAAGCGGGCACGGCCTGGGTCGAGCCGGGACTGCGCAGCGCTGAGTTCATCGAGCTGACGCGACCGCTGGGCTGGGCTTTCCCGGCCGCCCATACGGATATCGTCGGCCTGGGTGGCTACCTGATCGGCGGCGGGCTCGGCTGGAACATGCCGTCCTGGGACATTGCCTGCCGGTCCATCATTGCCGCCGACATCGTGCTGGCCGACGGCCGTGTGGTGACCGCCACGCCGGAGCAGAATGCCGACCTGCTGTGGGCCGTGCGCGGGGCCGGGCCCGGGTTCTTCGGTGCAGTGCTGCGCTATCAGCTGCGCCTGTTCCCGTCGCCGGATGCCATCGTGAAGAGCAAGTACCTGGTGCCTATCGGCCAACTGCCGGCGCTGCTGAAAGAACTCGAGAAGATGACCGCCAGCCGCCGCCGGGAACTGGAAATCCTGGCGGTGATCGGCCGCTTCGGCGCGTCGGACAAAGCGCCGGCAGAGCGGGACCTGGTGTGCGCGGTCAGCGGGATTGCGTTCGGGAAGTCCAGGGCGGACGCGATGGAGCTGCTGGCGCCGGTCAGGCAGAGCCAGGTGCCGGGCATGAGCGTGGCGAAGCGGGAAGAGGTGCCGATGACGTATCCGGAGCTCTACGCCGGTAACGAAACGGACTTCACCAGCCCGTTCCGCACCGCGATACACAATATCTGGACGGATGACCTGTCATCGGCACTTGCGACGATTGCCGAACGGTGGCAAAAGCAGCCACCGCGTTCGCCGCGCTCCTTCGCGCTGACCGCATGGGGCGTGAACCCGTCGAAGGACGATGCAGATTCCAGCTTCACCTACGCGGGTGACCACTACCTGTCGTGGTACCTGATGGCGGACAGCGAGTCCGAAGTCGAGCCGAATCACAGGTGGATGGACGAGTCGGTGGAACTGATGGCACCACACACGCGGGGCCACTACCCGAACGAGATCAACCCCGGGCGCTACCCGGACGCGTTGCGCGCCTGCTATTCGCCGGAGAAGTGGGAGCGGCTGGCCAGCCTGCGCCAGCAGTACGATCCGGCCGGCGTGTTCCACACCTACCTTGGCTTCACCTGATGAACCGGTGATGACGGATGAACTGAAACAGGTGGCCGTCGCCGGCGCCGGGCGCATGGGCCGCGGCATTGCGCTGAGTTTTGCGATGGCCGGCTACCCGGTGGCGCTAGTGGACAGCGAGGAACGCGCCGCCGAAGGCTGCGCCGAACTGGCCGCAATGGTGGCCAAGGAACTCGCAGCGGAGACCGGCCTGTTGCAGGGAGCGGGTGTGATCAGCAAGGCGGCAGCAGCCGCCGCAGCGAAGCGAATCAGTTTCGTGTCCCGGGCCGATGCACGCCCCGCGCTGCAAGAAGCGGACGTGGTCTTCGAGGCGGTTCTGGAGGTGCTGGACGTCAAGCGCAGCACCTACGAGTGGTTGAGTGGCGAGGTGCGGGGCGGGACTATCCTCGCGTCAACGACCTCCACAATGCTGGCGGACACGCTCGCCGGGTTCGTGACTGGCCCCGAACGGTTTACGAACGCCCACTGGCTGAACCCGGCCTACCTGATGCCGCTGGTCGAGATCTCGCCGTCGGGCGATACGGCTGCCGAGACGGTGGCCGCACTGCGCGCATTGCTGGAACGGGTGGGCAAAGTGCCGGTGGTCTGTGCCGCGTCGCCCGGCTACATTGTGTCGCGCCTGCAGGCCCTGATCCTGAACGAGGCAGCCCGATTGGTGGAGGAGGGCGTGGCCAGCGCAGAGGACGTGGACAAGGCCATACGCACGGGTTTCGGGCCGCGTTACACGGTCTTTGGCCCGCTTGAGTTCATCGACTGGGGCGGCGGCGATATTCTTTACTACGCGTCGAATTACCTGGCAGAAGCCATTGATCCTAAAAGGTTCTCTTCCCCAGACATCGTGCGGGAGAACATGGCCGCGGGCCGCAACGGGATGCGCGAGGGTCAGGGCTTTTACGACTGGCGGGGCATCGACCTGGACGGCTACCGTCAGGAGCGCCTGGCCGCGTTCGCGCGCTTGCTGGGCAGCCTGGACCTGCTGCCCACCGGGGCGGCGGACACGATGGACTGAATGTGAGGCGGATACCCGATGAATCCCCAGACAATCGCAAGCCATATGAGACGGGCCGGGGCCATGCTGCTGGCGATCATGGTCATGGCGGCCTGTGACCGGCCCGCCGAACCCGGGAGCGGCGCCGAATCCGCTGCGAGTTCACCAACACAGGTCGCTGCGCAGCGCGACACCCAGGCCGGCCGAGAGAAATCTGTGCAGTGCCTGGCCTGTCACGGCGCGCTGGGTATGAGCGAGAATCAGATGTGGCACAACCTGGCCGGGCAGTCGGTGGCCTACCTCGTCAAGCAGTTGCGGGATTACCGGGACGGCCGGCGGGCAGACCCGTGGATGACGCAGATGGCGGTCCCGCTCAGCGATGACGACATCGACGACCTGGCCGCGTATTTCTCGAGCCTGGACGGCGTGGGCGGCGAACCCGGATCGACCGAGGTGGCCGCGGCAAATTGTATCGCCTGCCACTCCGCGCAGGCCGTTGCGAGTAACACGCTGTGGCCGGCCCTGACCGGGCAGAACGAGCATTATCTCGCGAAGCAGCTGGAGGACTTCCGCGCGGGCCGGCGCACGGACCCGGTCATGGCCCCGCTGGCCCAGGTCCTGTCCGACGAACAGGTGACCGCGCTCGCGGCACACTTCGCCAATCAATAGAGCCGCGTGTTCCGGCCCGAAGAAAAGCAAGCGCTGCGCAACGTGACGGCCCGCGCGTTGCAGGCGCCAGTGCCAGGGAGTCAATCATGACCATGAACGTCGGAGAGTTTTTGCTGAGCCGGTTGAAGGCCCTCGGCGTCGACCACGTGTTCGGCATTCCCGGCGACTACATCCTGCCGTTCTTCGAAATCCTCGAGCAAAGTGACCTCCAGCACGTCCTGCCGTGCAATGAACTGAACGGCGGTTACGCAGCCGACGGCTATGCCCGCCTGCGGGGCGTGGGTGCAATGGCAGTGACCTACGGCCCCGGAGCCTTCAGCCTCGTGAATGCCACCGCTGCCGCTTACGCAGAACGGTCGCCGGTCATCGTGATCTCCGGCGGACCGCCGCTTAAGGCCTATCGCGACCAGCCGCTGATGCACCACATCATGCCGGGGCGCTACGACGCGTCGCGGAAAATCTTCGAACAGGTCACGGTCGGCGCCAAGGTGTTGACTGATCCCGCCACTGCCGTGGCGGAGATCGACGAGCTGCTGCGGCTGGCGGTACAGGAAAGCCGGCCGGTCTATCTCGAGATTCCCCAGGACCTGCAGCGGCGCGACTGCGGGCCCGTGCCCGACTGGTCGTGTCCGGCCCCGGCGGGTGATGCCGATGCAACCGCAGCGGCGCTGGACATGCTGGTCGAGCGACTCGAGAAGTCCAAGAGCTGCGTGTTGCTGGTCGGGCACGAGGTGCGCGCGGCGGGCCTCGAAGACTCCATGCGGGCCCTGGTGGACCGGACCGGTGTCGCAGTCGCGACGGTATTCTCCGGGCGGCCCGATTTCCTGGAAGATCATCCCCGCTGCATCGGCCTGTACCACGGCCTGGGCAGCCTGGACCCGATCAAGGAATTCGTCGAGGGTGCCGACACGGTGATCTGGTTCGGCGCGGTCGCGTCAGACTTCAACAAGGGCGGCTCCACCGCAAAGCTGTCGCCGGAACAGGAGATCCGGATATTCGACGACCGGGTGGACGCGGCCGAGGGCAGTTTTGCGCATGTCCGCCTCGGCGATGTCGTCACCGCTCTGCTCGAGCGCTTGCCCGAAGGCCACTGGTCCGACCTGGAACCGCCCCGCCGGGGCTACGGGCACCTCGCCGGGTCGGATTATCGCGCCGACCCGGACGCAGCGATCACCAATCAGCGTTTCTACGATCGCCTGGCGAATTTCCTGGAAGACAGTGACGTGATCCTCGCGGACGCCGGGCCGAGCATCAACATGTGTTACCTGGAGATCCCGCCCGGTGCGCGCTTCATCGTGTCCGGTTACTGGGCGTCGATCGGCGGCGGCTTTGGCATGTCGCTGGGTGCCAGCATCGGGGCCGATCCTGAGCAGCGGGTCATCGCCGTGGAGGGTGACGGCTCCATCCAGATGACGGCGCAGGAACTGTCAACCATGGTCCGCTACGGCAAGACGCCGATCGTGTTCGTGATGAACAACCGCGGCTACACCGCCGAACGCCTGATTCACGAGGGCCAGTTCAACGACATCCAGAACTGGCAGTACTGGCGGCTGCCGGAAGTTTTCGGCGGCATCGCCGGTTGCGAAGTGCGCAGCGAGGGCGATCTGGAAGATGCGCTGGAACGCGCGGCGAAACACGACGGGCCGGGCCCGCTGGTGATCGAGGTGCACCTCGATCCGATGGATGTATCCGAGGCCTTTGCGCGCATGAGCGCGGGATTGCGCAGCCGCTAGTCGTTGCCGGGCGCGAGTTCTTTGGCGCTGATCGATACCGCCGCAACGGCAGCTACCACCAGCGGCACCGCAAAAGTAATGAAGCGCGGCCCGCTGGACCAGTCCAGCGCGATCAGTATGCCGCCGAGATACGGGCCGACGATCGAACCCAGGCGACCCACGCCGATGGTCCAGCCAATGCCGGTGGTGCGCACCTCGGTGGGATAGATGCGCGCGGCCACCGAGTACAAGCCGATATAGCCGCCAATCACGAAGAAGCCGATCAGGAAGCCCACCGCGAGCAGCCCCGGCAGATTGGCCGGCAGGAAGCCGAACACCACCAGGGCCACCGCACCGGTCAGCAGAAAGCCGAAAATCAGCGGTCGTAGCCCCCGGGTGCCCGACAAGTAACCCAGCACGATCATGCCGAGCACCGCGCCCGCGTTGACCATGATGCCGGCGTAGATGCCCTGTTCCAGCGGCAGCCCCGCATCGACCACGATCTTCGGTACCCAGCTCAAAATGAAGTAAACCGCCAGCGAGTTCAGCATGAACGCCAGCCACAGCTTCAGGGTATTGCTGCGCCGTGCACGGGTCAGGAGTGTAGACACTCGCGACGGCTCGACACCCGTCGCCGGAGGCCCGAGCGTCGCCAGCGGCGCGCGGCCCATGCGCACGAGAATACGGTTGATGCGCGTCAGCGCTTCCATCGGCCGCTTCTGGTCGAGAAACTGCAGAGACTCCGGCAGCGCCAGGTACACCAGCGGTACCATCGTGAGTCCCAGCCCCGCACCGACGAAAAATATCGCCCGCCAGCCGTATTCAGGGATCAGCCACGCGGCCACGAAACCGCCGATCGTGCCGCCCACCGGGTAGCCCGCCTGCAGCACGCTCACGGTCAGGTTGCGGTGCCGGTCCGGCGTGTACTCCGCCACCATGGACGTGAGGCTTGCGAGTATCGCGCCGATGCCGAGGCCCGTGACGGCCCGGGCGACCAGCAGCTCGTTGACGGTGCGCACCAGGCCCGTCGCAATCATGGCCAGGCCGATCACCAGCAGGCAGAGCAGGATCATCGCCCGGCGGCCGATGCGGTCGGTGAGGGGGGCAATGAACATCGCGCCCAGGGCCATGCCGATCAGGCCGGCACTGAACACGATACCTAGCGCGGTCGGTGCCAGTTGCCACTCGGTCGCGATGGGCGGTGCGGCGAAGGAGATCGCCAGCACGTCCAGGCCGTCCAGCATGTTGATCAGGCAGCACAGCGCGATCACGCGGATCTGCAGGCCGCTGAGCGGCCCCTGGTCGATGACCTGGCGGAGGTTCACGCGTCAGTTACGGCGCGAAAAAAATGGACGGGCCCGAAGGCCCGTCCACTGCTCGCAAGGCACTTTAGCCGGCGCGCTCAGAAGTTCCACTTCAGCGCGGCCCACCACTCGCGGGGCCGGTTGTACACCTGCTCCACGTAAGAAGCCGAGGTCCCGAAGGCGGAGTTGCCGGTGATCAGGTACTCCTCGTCCGTCGCGTTGCGGACCCCCACCCGGCCTTCCCACATCTGGTCGGGCGAATCCCAGACGATCGCGACGTTGACCAGGCTGTAGTCATCCTGCTTCAGCTGCGGGGTGTTGACCGCGTCGTTGTACTGCTCGTCCTGGTAGATATAGTCCACCCGCGGCGTCAACTGCCCATACTGGCCGATCCCAAAGGTGTAGGCTACGCCCACCGAAGCGCTCCATTCCGGCGTGTTCACCAGGTCGTTGCTCTCCGTCACGCCAGTGGCCTGGGCGGAGGGGCTGATGCTGTCGTACTCGGCGTCGATGTAGCCCACCCCAGCAGTGACCAGCCAGGCCTCCGTCGGCACCCAGGTCAGCTCCAGCTCACCGCCGTCGATGCTCGCGTCACCGGCGTTGAAGGTGATGGGGTTAAACGTTTCACGCACGATGATCTGCACATCGTCGTAGTCGGTGTGGAAGGCCGCGAGGTTCAAACGCAGCGTGTTGTCGAACCACTCGGACTTCAGGCCGATTTCGTAGGTGTCCGTGGTTTCCGAGTCGTAGCTGCTGGGCAGTCCGCTCGGCGTCTGGCCGGCAAAGCGCTGGTCGAAGCCGCCGCTCTTGTAACCCGTCGCATAGCGGAAGTAGGCCATTACGTCGTCGGTGAAGTTATAGGCGATGTCAGCCAGGTACGTGGTTTCGTCGTAACTCTCGGTCGACTCCCGGAACAGCAGGATACGCTCGCCGGCTGCGAGGGGCAGAAGCGGCGCCGGTTGCAGGTAGAAGCCGACAAAATTTACCCATGTGGGCCCGAAGAAATTCGCCTCGGGACCCTGGGAAGAGTCGCCGAGGGCGGTCTGGTCCGGCGTGAAACGCTTCTCGTCCTCCGTGTAACGAATGCCCAGGGTCAGCGCCAGGTTGTCCAGCGCGTTCCAGGTGCCCTGGGCGAACGCAGCCCAGGAATCGTTGTCGTACTGGCCGCCACTGCGGAGCGCACCGACGGGCAGCGTGACCGGGTTGATGTTCTGGCCGTTTTCCTGGAAGTAATAGCCACCGATCAGGCTCTGAATCTTGCCGTCATAGAAATTGTTGATGATCTGCAGTTCCTGGCTGGTCTGCTCGTGATCGAAGTCGTCCTTCGTGGCGAAGATGTTCGCCGGGGTGTTGTCACCGTCGCGGGACGTGTCCATGTTCATTTCGCGGTAGCTGGTGATGGACTTGAAGGTCAGCCAGTCGTTCACGTCCCATTCGAGTTCCAGCGCACCGCCGTAGGTCTTGACCTCGGACTTCACCGGGTAGGTGCCTTCCGACGTGAACTCGCCGGCCGTGGTAGTTGGACCGTAGCAGCCCGCGGGGGTAGGCGTGCCGGCGCCCGTGCCGGGTGGCGGCACGGACGGCGGGCCTCCAGCGCCAAACGCCGGCGGACCCAAGCCGCCGTTATTAATATCGATGGTAGTGCAACTGCTAAGCAGACCGTTGCCGAAGGTGCCGAAGGCCTGCGCATCGTTCACGCCGCCGGACACCGTCGGCGGACCGTTCTCGTTGACCTTGTTGAAATCGAGGGTCAGGTAGGCATCGAAACCCTCGTATACGTTCCACAGGGCCGACGCGCGGAGCGAGTAGCGGTCGCGGTCACCGGTATCGGTGCCATCCAGGCGCCGGTCCACGTAACCGTCGCGCTTGATGTAGTCAAACGCACCGTTCACGGCGAGGGTGTCTCCCACCGGGTAATTCACCTTCGTGGTTACGTTGAACAGGTCGTCGTCGCCGACTTCGCCCTCGACGCTGCCATAGACTTCATCGGTCGTGGGTCGTTTCGTGTAGATCACGATGGCGCCGCCAATGGTGTTGCGCCCGAACAGCGTGCCCTGCGGGCCGCGCAGCACTTCGACCCGTTCCACATCCACGAAGTCCATCACGTTGCCCGGCGACCGCGCCATGTACACGCCGTCTATGTACAGGCCCACGCCCGGGTCGGTGACCGCGGTGAAGTCGGTCTGGCCGACACCGCGGACGAAAATCTGGCCGGCGGAACTCGAGCCTGAAGACGGGGAGGCTTCATCGAAGGTCAGGTTCGGCGTGATTTCCGCCAGCTGGTCCGTCGAGCGAATCTGGCGGAAGCGCAGCTCTTGTGAATCGAAAGCCGACACTGCCACCGGGGTTTCCTGCAGGCTCTCCTCGCGCTTCCGCGCCGTGACGAGGATGTCGTCGAGGA
>CAMYJV010000056.1:0-20478 GCA_947258805.1 uncultured Gammaproteobacteria bacterium
TTTCACCAGGGGCCGTATCCGATGGAAAAGCTGCGGCGCGTGCCGCAGCCCACGACGTCGATTGATGTGCCGAATGTGCCGCGGATACCCAAGCGTCACGACATGTTCAATCGCGCGGAGATCGGCGACCTGGGAGAGCGGGCGCAGAGCCAGGCCTTGCACGAAACGATGGTGACCAAGTCGCCTTTCGGCCACGCGCTGCTGCCGGTACTGGGCAGCCGGGTACCGCTGCAGCGGGGCGAGACGGCCACGGAGACGGTGCCTGGCTATGACGATCCCCGGCGCAACAGCGCAGCCATCAAGGCCGCGTTGTACTACCTCGGCGCCGACATGGTGGGCATCTGCGAGATTCCCCAATATGCGTGGTATTCGCACGAGCTGGACGGTACCGAGATCGTCCCGTATCACAAGTATGCGATCTCGATCCTGATCGACCAGGGCTACGAGACCATGGAGGGTGCGAGTGGCGATGACTGGATCAGCGGTGCCCAGAGCATGCGGGCCTACCTGCGCGCCCAGCTCGTGGGCGGCATCGTCGCCGAGCACATGCGGCGCCTGGGGCATTCGGCACGCACCCACAGCGTGGTGGACCAGGATGTGCTGCACATCCCGCTGATCCTGCAGTCGGGCCTCGGTGAACTGTCGCGCATAGGCGAGCTGGTGCTGAATCCGCACGTCGGGCCGCGCTTCAAGTCCGGCGTGATCACCACCAACATGCCACTGCAGGTGGATCAGCCCATCGATTTCGGGCTGCAGGATTTTTGCAGCCAGTGCCAGAAGTGCGCGCGGGAATGCCCGTGCTCGGCGATTCCATTTGGCGACAAGATCCTGTTCAACGGTTACGAGATCTGGAAGCCGGACGTGGAGAAATGCGCCCGCTATCGCATCACCAATCCCGCGGGATCCATGTGCGGGCGGTGCATGAAGACCTGTCCGTTCAACCTGGAGGGCGTGCTGGCCGAGGCGCCGTTCCGGTGGGCCGCGATGCATCTGCCCGTCACGCGCCCCTGGCTTGCCCGGCTGGACGACTGGGTGGGCAACGGCCGCATCAACCCGGTGAAGAAATGGTGGTGGGACATCGACACCGATGCGGACGGGCACCTGGTGCAGGCGCGGCGAGTGAACGAGCGCGAGCTGGAGTTTCGCCCGCCGATGAGCCCGGACAAACAGAAGCTGGCCTGTTTTCCCGCCGACATGGTGCCGCCGCCCGATGCGGGGCCGACACCACTGGATCGCAAGGAAGGGGTGCGGCGCTACCGGCAGGCCGCGTGGCCCGGGCATAAGAAACCTGGCTGACGCTGTCTGTGTTCACCATGAGCTTGAATCATGGTGCGGGCGGGCCTGCCCCGGCCGGGGCAGACGCGTTCAGTCTCGTTGCTGCAGCGGTCCCGCTTAAGAAAGGCGCCTGCGTAGCAGGCCCAGCAGGCCTAGGGCCGAGCCGAACAGCCACGCGGCGGCGGGCACCGGGATCACGGTGGTCTCGACGATTCCCAGGGCCTGGAAAATTACGTTGCCTTCGGAGTCCCCTTCGACGATCGTGAAAAATGCGAAGTCCGCCTCGTTCAGGCCGGGCGGGGTCGGATCGTAGGCGAGCCCGTTAATCAAGCTCGTGTCCAGCGAGAAATAGACCACGTCGAACAGGATGCCGTTGAACACGAGTTCCTCGTCGTCACCGTCAAACGGATCCGGGTCGGCTTCGAAGGCGCCCGCTTCAAGCCCCGACACTGCGTACGAGTCGGCGAGGGTCCCTGCGGCGACCGGCGTACCAAGCAGGAGTGTCGCCAGGGCCGCCTCTTCTGCATCGAGGGCGAAGTTGTCCTGGATCGTCACGAAGGACTCGGAACCCGACACGGAGTTCACGCCGTTGCTCAGAGAAACACTTTGGCCGAGGAACTCCCAGCCAGCCTCCGTGGGTTCCAGGGTGGTCTCAAAGGCCTCTGCGGCAGTATCACCGAAGGTAAATTGGCCGAAGAACGGATCGGGTGCGTCGGCGCCTGCGAACAGGCCCGTGCCAGTGTCCTCGAACACGATTTCGAGGGGGCCAAGGAAAGCCGTACTTGCCGCGCCGACTGGCGCAGAGACAAACGCGCAAACTGCGCTCAGCGCGACGGTGCCAAGCAATCGGTGCGAAACGGGGCCGCAGAGAAGGGCCGGGACCGGGTTCGGAAGGACACGCATAAAAATACCCCTTTAAAGGCTTGTTCTTATGCGTCATCGAACGACTTACATATTAAGTTCTGCGTCGAGGGGCGTCAAACTGCGCCACTTCTGGGCCGGCGCTTCCCACCGGGGTACGGCGTGCCTGTTGCCCGAGTCCGCAGGCCCCTATGCTGCGGGTTCGCCATGAACACGCTGTATTCGCAGGTTTACGCGCTGGTTTGCAGCATCCCAGCAGGGTGCGTGACCACCTACGGGGACGTCGCCCGGCTGCTCGGGCTTCCGCGCGCGGCGCGCCAGGTCGGTTACGCGCTGGCGGCGCTGGATCACGACAGCGACGTGCCGTGGCACCGGGTCGTGAATGCGCAAGGCAAGATCAGCCCGCGGCGACTGGGTGGGTCCGACGAGTTTCAGCGGCTGTGTCGCGCTTTGGCTGGTCGGGCCCCGACTGACCCGGCTGTGCGACGATATTTCCATGGAGTTTCGCCGCTGCACTGTTGCTGAATGTCACGATGCCGAAGGCTTGGTCGTGGTGATCGACGTGTTGCGCGCATTCACGACGGCCGCGTGGGCGTTTCACCGCGGCGCCACGGAGATCCTCCTGACGACGACGGTCGAAGATGCCTTCGATCTTCGCGCGCGATTGCCCGGGTCCTGGATCATGGGTGAGGTGGACGCACTGCCCGTGGACGGTTTTGACCTGCCGAACTCGCCGACGGCTGTCGCTGCCGCCGACCTGCGCGGCCGTACCCTGATTCACCGCACCACTGCAGGTACGCAAGGCGCTTGCCGGGCAGCCGCTGCGGAACGCCTGTTCGCCGCGAGTCTGGTTGTGGCATCGGCCACCGCGGCGCACATTCGTGCTCTCGATCCACAGATCGTGACCTTCGTAGAAACCGGCAGACGCGATCGTGACAGTGGCGATGAAGACGCGGCCTGTGCGGACTTCCTTGAGGCTCTACTGAACGGTTCACTGCCGGATTGCGAAGCCATACAGGCCCGGGTTCGCCATTCGAAAGCGGGCAGGCGGTTTGCGGACCCGGTACGGCCGGAATTTCCCGCAGCAGACCTGGATTACGCGCTCGAGATCGACCGTTTCGACTTCGCGATGACTGCCCGCGAAGGCAGTAACGGACTTAGCCTGACGCGCGGGTAGCTGAGGTCGGCCGAAGCTCTACTCGTCTGGCTTGCTGCGCATGCCGAGTTGCAGTTTTCCGGTGCCGTACCTCTCGGTCACGCGGTCGATGGTGCGCAGCAAGTCTTCATCGCCAGCTTGATCATCGATCGGACTGAAGAGGTCACCCTGCAGTGATTCGCCGTCGGCCCAGTCGCTCAAGCCGATACCAATCAGCCGCACCGGTTTGCGGGGCAGGTCGCCATGGGAGTACAGCGACCAGGCGGTCTGCAGCATCGCTCGCTCGTCGTGCGTAGGCGCTGCCAGTTTTTGCTGCCGGGTATGGGTGTCGAAGCCCGTATAGCGAATCTTCAGGGTCACGACCTGGCCGGCCAGGCCTTCCCGGCGCGCAATCCTGGCCACGCCGCCGGCAAGTTCGCGCAGTTGTTCATGCAGCGCATTGTCTGCGGTGAGATCCGTATCGAAGGTGCGCTCTTTCGAAATACTCTTGCGCTGCCGATGTGGCACCACCTGGTCGAAGGCAATGCCGAGGGCCTGCCGGCGGAAACTCTCGGCTGCCTTCTGGCCCAGGGCTTTCTGGAGTGCAGCCGGCGGTGTATTGCGCAGCTCTGCGACGGTCTTGATGCCCAGCCGGTCGAAGCGCTTGCGCATCTGCTTGCCGACCCCACGCAGGTTGCTCACCGGCATCGGCGCGAGAAACTGCAGGACCGAATCCGGTTCGACCACGGTCAGGCCGTCGGGCTTGCGATGTTCGGAGCCGAGCTTGGCGATCAGCCGGTTCGGACCCATGCCGACGGACGCGGTCAGCCGGGTTGCCTCACGGATGCGCGCCCTGATCTCCCGGCCCACTGCCTCCGGCGGACCGAATATTTTCTCCAGGCCGGTCACGTCGAGGTAGGCCTCGTCGATAGAGGCCTTCTCTACCAGTGGCGTGATGTCTTCCAGCACTGCGAAGACAGCCTTGGAGGCCCGCCGGTATTTTTCCATGTCTGGCCGCAGGTAGACGGCATCCGGGCAACGCCTGTGGGCCTCGCTGATGGGCATGGCCGAATGAATGCCGAACTGGCGGGCTTCATAAGACGCCGCGGCCACCACGCCGCGGCCGCCGGGCAGGGCACCCACGACGACGGGCCGGCCCCGGTACTCCGGCTCGTCGCGCTGCTCGCAGCTGGCGTAGAACGCATCCAGGTCTACGTGGGCAATCCAGCGCTGAGGTGTTTGTTCAGTCACGATGTCATGGTGCCGATGCACAGCCCGTAGGGTGCGCTCCGCGCACCAAAAACGACTAACTTTCAGCGCCGGCGGCGTCAGCATCTTCGTCGGCCGACCGGGCGCCCGCGGCTAAGGCCAGGGCCCTTATCTGCTTCTCGTATTCGGTGAACTGCGGTGACGCGTCCGGCGAGTAGTTGTAGTTCTTGTACAGGCTGGTGAGCTTCGTGAAGAATTCCCGGGCGGAGTCTTTGTCGACAAACTGATATTCCGCGCTGACCAGCGACTTCAGCAGCGCAAAGCTCTTGAGCTGTCGTTCGCGTGACATGGCGGCATCGATGTCATCGAAGGCATCCTGCTGCAGGTAAGCCATGTCCACGAGAACGGCCTTTTGCAGGCGGACAAAGTCTTCCAGGGTCACGCCCTCTTCACCGGTGACCTGCATCATCTGGCTGATCTGGTCGCCCTCGTGCAGCAGGTCCGTCAGCGTCTTTACGTCGCCGACCCACTCCGGGCCAAGGTGCTCGGAAAACCAGCCGGCCAGCTGGTCCAGATAGCGTGACCATGAAATCAGTGGATCGATGGCCGGGTAGAAGCGTTTGTACGCGCGGTCGTCGGACAGGCCGAGGAAGGTCTTCACCGTGGCGAGTGTGGCCTGCGTGACCGGTTCCTCGAAGTTGCCGCCGGCGGGCGATACAGTGCCGATCAGGGTCAGGCTGCCGACGCTGCCGTCGGGGCAGCGTATAAGGCCCGCGCGCTCGTAAACGTTCTTGATGGACGAATCCAGATAGGCCGGGAAGGCTTCTTCGCCGGGAATTTCCTCCATTCTGCCGGAGGTCTCGCGCATGGCCTGGGCCCAGCGCGACGTGGAATCGGCAATGCAGAGCACGTCGTGGCCCATCTGCCGGTAGTACTCGGCGATGGTGATACCCGTATAGATGGAAGCCTCCCGCGCGGCCACCGGCATCGACGACGTGTTGCAGATGATGATGGTGCGTTCCATCAGCGAGCCGCCGGTGCGCGGGTCTGTGGTCTCCGGATACTCGTTGATGGTTTCCACCACCTCGCCGGCGCGCTCGCCGCAGGCAATGATAACCACGATGTCGACGTTGGAATGCCGGGCAATCAGGCTTTGCAGCACGGTTTTCCCGGCGCCGAAAGGTCCGGGAATGCAGGCTGTGCCGCCGCGCGCGACGGGGAAAAAGGTGTCGATAATGCGCTGCATCGTATCCACGGGTTCGTCCGGATACAGTCGCTCGGCCTGGCGGCGCTGGAGCATGGCTTCCGGGATGGGCCGGCGCACCGGCCAGCGGCGCAGCATGTCCAGCTCGAACTCCGTCCCGTCGGAGCGCTTCAATCGCGCGATAGGATCACGTACGGTGAGATTGCCACCCCGCACCCAGGTGACCTCCAGCGTTTCTTTCTCATCGAAGGGCACCATGATCTTGTGCTGCAGGTGTTCTTCCGGCGCCACGCCGAGGGTGTCACCGGCGCTTACGCGTTGCCCGGGCTTCACTATCGGCTCGAATTCCCACTTGCGAGTTATGTCGATGGAATCGGCGTAGCGCCCGCGCGGCAGAAAGAACCCGTAGTCGCGCGCCAGCACCGGCAACGGCGTTTCCAGGCCGTCGAAGACCTGGCCCAGCAGGCCCGGTCCGAGCACGGCCGACAGCATTTCCCCGGTGAGTTCGACCGAATCGCCCACCTTCACGCCACGCGTGTCTTCGAACACCTGCATGTCGGCCAGGCCGCGCTGCACGCGCAGCACTTCGCCCTTGAGTCTTTCGTCGCCGACTACCACGTATCCGACTTCGTTCTTGGCCACCCGGGTATTGCTGACGTCGATGGTGACCAGGCTCTCTTTCACGTTGACAACCGGCACCCTCGGGTAGCCGGCGGTAGCGGTGCGTTCAGGCGATTCGGGCTTCGTGCTCACCAATGCCCTCCGTTACGAGTTCACGAAATCGCTGCACGGCGATCTCCGCGTCATAGGTCAGCCATCGATTCAGGATGCCCCACTTGAATGCGTAGGCGAAGATCGCCTCAAAGCGAAACGGATGCCGTTCAGAGATCTGGCCAAGTTCCCGCCACGCCAATCCCAGCATCAGGCGCTGCAGGCCTATCGCATCGCCGGACTCCAGGCAGCCGCGGGCCTCGGCGACCCATCGCAACGGCGCGTCCAGCTTGAAGTTCGGATCGTCCCAGTGCTGCGCAATCCAGCGCACCCGCGCACCCACGCCCCACCGGCTGCTTCGCGCCCGCGGACTGTGTTGCCCGAGCTGGCGCCGGCGCAGCGCCGCCAGGATCGTGCGATTTTCCAGCTGTTCGTCCACGAAGGCCCGCAAGATCCCGTTGCTGAGCCCTGACCGTGCGGCTTCATACTGCCGCGCTACCTGGTCGTCGACCCGGCTCACGACTTCACGGTCCCACGCGAGCAGCGGGGCAGCCACGGATAGCTGCTCGTAATCGTTCTTGTCCAGCAGGTTGAGACGGGCATCCAGCCGCTGCCGGTTAATGGGCAAGCGCTCTGCGATCGTGAAGTCGGGCAGCTGCGGCAGGCTGGCCCACAGCGTGTAGTAGCGATTCTCCCTCACTCCACACCCTCGGTAATGGCCCGGTAACGCGGCAACAACTGCGACAGCAGCAGATCGGAGATGGCTTTCTCTGACAGGTCTACCTCGACATCTTCATCCACCAGCTGCACCCGCACGCCCCGGTGGTCGTCGCTGGCCGGTATTAACTCGATGCCTTCGCGCAGCATGTTCGCAGAGATGCCCAGTGTGACCTCGTGCGCGACGTCTTTGGCCTGCTGTTGCAATTGTTTGTCGTCTTCGCCGGAGAGGCTGGCAGACACCAGGATCCTGGCTTTCTTGCCCTTGATAAATTCCTTTGCCGCGTGGCCGGCGAGCACCAGTACGACGGCGCGGATGAAATCTTTGTCCAGTATAGATTCGCTGACCAGGCGCCGAACGTGACGCTCGAAGCCGTCCGTCACCCGCGACCGGAGATCCATGATCGTATCGCGTTCCGCAATGCGCAGGGCTTCCATCGCCGCGGTCTTCTCCGCCGCAATCTCCTCACTCGCATCGGCACGCATCGCCTCGGTTTCTTTTTTCGCAACTTCCAGAATCCTGGCCGCTTCGCGGCGCGCTTCGCCGAGCACCCGGTCGGCTTCGTCACGCCCGGCCTGGACACCCTGGTCGCGGATCCGCGAGATCAGCGCCTCGACGCCCGCCGATGGTTTGTGTGCCTCGTTGGCCATGGTCAGGCTCCCGCGCCAGGCAGGTCTGCCGACAGCACCAGGGCAAAGACGAAGACGAACACGGCAAAGCCTTCCACGACGGCCGCCGGCGCCAGCGAGATGCCGAAAATTTCGGGCTTGTTCTTGGATGCATTGATCGCAGCGGCACAGGTGCCGCCCTGGGCCATGGCGCTCATCAGCAAGGTGATACCGGTCAGGAGTCCCAGCGCCAGGATACCGGGGGCGTTGTCCAGAGTGACTTCCCGGTTCAGTGTCAGCGTTACCACGATGCCGTAAATGACCTGCGACGATGGCATGGCTGACACGCCCACGTACCGGCCATAGCCGCTTTCTGTCTCCAGCAGCGCCCCTGCCGCAGCCTGCCCCGCGTGGCCGCAGCCAACGGTGCTGCCCATGGCGCCGAAGGCCAGCGGCGCAAATATTCCGATCCAGCCCAGTGTCAGGATGATTGCGTCCAAGGTCGCTCCTCCTTCCTGTTAAACGGTTCATAAAGGTATCCCTCTTCGGTGACACCCCAATTGAAAAATTCGATCACGTTCAGGCGCAATCCGTGGACCACCGCGCTCACCAGGCCGAGCACAAAATTAAGCGCGTGACCGATGATGAGCACCAGGCCAGCCGTCAGCACTCCGAGGCCGGTTTCCTGGGCCCGTGCGTCGGCGGCCATGTTGTTGAAGGCAGTGGCCAGTGACGCGGTGGCAAGACCCAGCGCAAACAGCCGCAGGTAGCTCATCACGTCGCCAAAAGCGTTGGTGAGCTTCGTCACCGACAGCAAGCCCTGCAGCGTGCGATTCAGCAATGACTGCCCTGCGCCGGTGAAGAGCACCGCCAGCAGCAGGCCCAGGGACATCAGCCCCATGCACATTCTCGCGATGCCGTCCTGGCCATTCGTCTGCGCCAGGTAGAGCGCCAGGCCGCCCAGCACGATGAAGACCCAACCCAGCGGGGCAAGGGCCGCCGAGGTCCGGCGTAGTCGCCACGCTTCTGCCAGGTTGGCCAATGCGACGTGCACGGCGCCGATGCCAATGGAAAACAGCATCATCGTCGGTGCGTCGTATAAATCGAACACGTGGATGCGGGCGAGGGCGGAACCTGCGTCAGGCTCGACGCCGAAATAGCTGCCGACCATGGCACCGTAAATGACCGTTGCCCCGACCAGGCAGCCGAGCAGTATTCGCAGGCGCTTGCCCGTGGCGCCGTGGCCCATCTTCTTCCAGTAGGCCACGGCGATCAGGCCGAGCACCGCGCCGTAGCCGACGTCGGCCAGGATCATGCCGAAGAAGAGGCAGAAAGAAATAAACACCGCGATGGATGGGTCCCAGGTCCAGTAGCCGGGCGTCATATAAAAGGTGACGAGATCCTGGCCACCTGCCAGTACTGGTTCATTTTTCAGCAGCGTGGGCGGCCTTTCGTCAGGGGCCGGTTTCTGCACGTCGATCACCATGCCGTGGTGATCGGCATAGGCGTACAGTTCGGCAACGCGCTCTTTCGGTACCCAGGCCGACAGCGCGAACACGGGCTCCGCATCCCTGGTCTGTTGCGAGGCGTGCTGGAGGGCGGCGAGGTCTTCCAGCCGGTCCACGCTCGATGCGAAGGCGAGGCACCACCGGGTCAGGCTGGTGCGGGAAGCTTCCTCTTCTTCGATGGCCAGCTCGACTTCATCGAGGCGGCCCTCGAGCTGCCGCAGGGGAACGGCGCCGGTATGGGTGCGCTTGACGGGCATCCCCTCCGGCTCTTCCGGTGAAATCACCACGACATAGCAGTAACGGTTGTCACGGTGCACCACTTCCCAGCACAGGCCCGTTTCTGCCACCTCGCGCAGCCGGTAGTTGGGCACCAGGTAGAACCAAAGGCGCAGATAGTCGAGGCCTTCGACCGGGGGGAACTTGAAGTTGCCCCACGGTTCCAGGTCTTTGATGCGCGTGACCAGGAAATCGCGTTCATCCTGCAGGTCTTGCAGCCGGCGCTTCAGGGCCAGTGTTTCCCGCTCAACTTCAAGCGCATCGAAGCTCGACGTGTCGCGGGCCTGGCGGCGCTTCTGCGGGCATTCGAGCAGAAAGCGCAGCGCTTCCGCGGCCTCTTGCGACGGCCCCAAGCCGCCCCTGGAGCTTTCCTTGTCAACCAGCGGGATCAGGTGCAGGCAACCCAGCGTCTGCAGTTCGTCCAGCACCCGGCGCTTATCGCCCATATGGCCAAGCAGCGTCACTTTGCGCAGGCGCATGATGCTCATGATGCTGCCTCTGCATCGAGGTCGCCGGCGCGGTCGATCAGGCCCTTGCTCTTGGCGAGCTTCGAGCGAATCACCGCATCGCGTTCGAGGTCGCCGAGGAATACCTGGATCTTCTTGATGTTGCGCCTGGCGCCGGGAATAAGGATCCGGTCGAACAGGTTGACGCGCTGCGTGACACGGCGCACGGCATGATCCAGCCTGGCGACCCGCCTGGCGGCAACCGCTGCCTGGAGCCGCAGGTCGATGACTTCCTGCATTCGCGTGATCAGCTCATCCACCCACGCCGGAGTGCTGATAAAAGAATACTCGGCCACGTCGTAATTCACCCGTACCAGCACCGGCAGCTTGACCCCGACCACGTTCTCGACGTCCATCCGGACCTCGCGCACCTTTACCAGCCCGCGCAGGTCGATGTTCGGGTTCGCGACCATTGGCAGTTTTCGGCCAAAGTCCTGTTCGGCTTGCTCCGCGGCTGCCTGCGCTTCGCGCTGCGCGGCCCGGGCCTTCTCGCATTCGATCGTCAACTGCCGTCGCTTCAGGTCCAGGGAGGGCAGCAGCCGCTGATAGAGCTTCAGTTGCTGTCGCTCCCTGGCCATCGCGGTCTTGCTGAGCCGTACTTTTGCCATTGTTCGCTAGGCCGCCGTCTCCTCGGTTTGCCGGGGCCAGTAGCTGTCGATGAGTTCCTGTTTCATCAGCAGTTCTTCCGGCGCGAAGCATTCGGCCAGCGTTTCCCAGCAAAGATCCAGGGCGTCATTCAGCCCCAGGGTGACGGTGATGTCCATGAAGCGTTCGCGGAAAAGCTCTTGGAATTGCAGCAGCTTGTGGTCGAAGGCCGACAGCTCGAAAGCCATGGCCTGCTTCTGCAGCGCTTCCTGTCCCCCGGCATAGAAGCGAATCATCGCGTTCATGATCTGGCCATGGTCTTCCCGGGTGGTCTTGCCGATTACGCGCTGCTTCAGTCGCGACAGGGAGCCAAAGGGATCGATCACGCTGTCGTGCAGGTAGAACTGCCCCTCGGTGATGTAACCGGTGTTGTCAGGCACCGGGTGGGTCACGTCATCGCCCGGCATGGTGGTTACGGTGAGAATCGTGACCGAGCCGGCACCGTCAAAATCGCAGGCCTTCTCGTAGCGGCGCGCCAGCTGCGTATACAGATCGCCCATGTAGCCGCGGGTGGCCGGGATGCGTTCCTGGGCCACGCCGACTTCTTTCATCGCGTCGGCGTAGGCCGTCATGTCGGTCAGCAGGACCAGCACGCGTTTGTGCTGTTCGACGGCGAAACGCTCGGCAACGGCCAGGGCCATGTCGGGAATCAACAGGCGCTCGACGATGGGATCCGAGGCCTGGTTCACGAACATCACGGTGCGATGGAAAACGCCGTTGTCTTCGAAGGCGGTGCGGAAGAAATGAAAGTCGTCGAAGATCAATCCCATGCCGCCGAAGATCAGGATATCCGCGTCGGCCTGGAAACCGATGCGGGCGAGGAGCGGGTTGTAGGGTTCGCCCGCCACGGAAAAGATCGGAATCTTCTGACTCTCGACCAGGCAGTTGAACAGGTCGATCATCGGCACTTCGGTCTCGATCATTTTTGACGGCATCAGCCGTTTGACAGGGTTCACCGTCGGGCCGCCCACGGGAATCCGTTCTTCGCCCGACAGATCCGGTTTGCCGTCGATGGTCTCGCCGGAACCCCGAAAGATGCGGCCCAGCATGTTCGGCGAGAACACCACCTGCTGCGGATGGCCGAGAAATCGCACCTTTGCTTCGGTAGAAATGCCTTTGCCGCCTGAATAGACCTGCAGGCTGACGACATCGCGGTCGAGTCCCGACACCTCCGCCGTGGAGATTGCGCCGTCGGTGTTTTCAACCACGGCCAGGTCGCCGAGCGCCACGCCGCGCGCCCTGACCTTGATCATGTCCCCGACAATCTCGAGGACGCGGGTGTGGCGGATGATGTTTTCCAGCATGTATTGACGCCTGCGGCCGCTGCGTGCAGGCACGCCGCCGCCTTATTCTTTGGCCTCCCGCTGACCGCGCATCAGCGAGATCTTGTAGTCGCGCACCAGCCAATCTGGTGCGTTGAACAAGTCTCTACCAGCCGGGTCTCGCGAGCAAGGGCGCGCGCTGCGGAAGACAGCTCAGGGTTTGGCCTCGCCGGGCTTGGGCGCTTCACCACGTTGTAACGGCGGCTGCCGCTTGATCTCCGGATCCACGGTGTGAAAGATCTTGCCGATCGTGCCGGGATCGTCCAGGCATTGCACCACCAGGGCAGCGAGATCCGAACGATTGATAATGCCCATGGCCGTGTGGTCTTCGGTCTTGATCGCGGTGCCCGTCGGCGGATCTGACTGCATGCCCCCGGGCCGCAGGATCGTCGCATCGAGGCCGCTGTCCATCAGGCAGGCCTCGGCCAGCGTTTTCAGCTCGATCACCGGCCCGAGAAATTTCCACGCGTTGTCCGACAGCACGGACCGGCTGTCACCGGCGCCGATGGCGGTCACCAGCAGCACGCGATTCACCCCGTGACGTTTGGCCGCGTCGACAATGTTCCTGGTGCTGTCTACATCGGGTCGCCGGGGTTCCTGGCTACTGCCGCCGATCGTGCTGATGGCGGCGCGAAACTGGCCGCTCGCGAACGCAGCTTCCACCGCATCGGCATCCAGCGCGTCACCGGTCACCAGCTTCACGTCCAGCGCTTTCAGGGCCGATGTCTCGGCTGTCGGCCGCACCAGGGCTGCCAGCACTTCACCGCGCCCGGCAAGAATCTTCGCCACTTCCAGCCCGGTGCGCTGGGTGGCGCCAAACAGCAGGACTCCTTCAGTCATTTTCGTCACCTTGTTGAGTTACGCACGGGTCGTTCAGTGTCCGACCATGGGCGCGGGCGTTACCGCCCAGTCTTTCGGATCTGCGCGCCGCGCCGGGCTCGGAATGGCGTAGACCATCCGGTGTTCGTTGCGGGCCATCTCCGCAAGATCCAGCCGCCAGCTGCGTTCCTGGTATTCCTGCAGCCGCTGCCGGTACACCATCAGCACGTCGTCGGCCGGCACGATGAACTCGCCGATCGTGTCCTTCGACGGGATGGCCGGCTCAAGCTTCTCCACCACGATTCGGTCTTCCTCCACCGCGACGCCCATGCGACTCAGAAAGTTCTTGTCCAGCTCCGGGTCGAGACGGCAGTTGCGCTGGTTGACCAGGAATATATCGAGGTCCAGCTCGTCACGAGGGCAGGCATAGATATACATGTTCATGCCGTCTGTCTCGTTGAAGCGAATGCGTGTCCAGGTCATGGAGATGCCGTGAAAGCCTGAGCCGGCGTCAGAGCGGCCGTGCGTTGAGACCTGTCCTACTTCTTGATCCGGCGAGCCGGGCGACTGAAAGACGGTCATCGTGCCGGCGCCCCACGGGGTGGTCTCGATCTCGAACTTCGGCACCTGGTAATTGGCGTCCTTGCCGCCCATACCCATGCCGCTGTGCACGTACTCCACGTGGGACGGGTCCGACTGGTTCTCCACCAGCCGCACGTAGTTGGCTTTCCAGCGGTAACGCATCGTCAGGGTGCGCCAGCCGTCCGCGCCGTATTCCTCGATGGGCATGATCGTCGGCCGTTCATCTTCAGGCAGGTCGCCAAGGAAGACAAAGATCAGGCCGTAGCGCTCCTCCACGGGATAGGCGTCGATGCGCGAACGCTTCGGGATCTTGTCGATGGGCCCCAGCGACGGGATTCGCTCGCACTGGCCGAGACCATTGAACAACCAGCCGTGGTAGGGGCACTGGACGCAGTTACCAACCACCTTGCCGTCACCAAGGGAGCCGCCGCGATGGCTGCAAATATTCGAAACGCACTGCGCCTTGCCGTCTTCGTCGCGCCAGAGCACGAACGGCAGGCCGAGCATCTGCACTTTCAGGGGCACCTTGCCGACGTTGTGGCTTTCCTCGGCCGGATACCAGAAGTTGATGAACATTGGCTATCCCCCCTTTGTCATTGTGGCCCGGCGGCCGGGGCCCGTATTCGGAGTAGCAACTGTAGTGTAAGCCACCGTGGCGCCTGGTCGGCAGGCCTCAGGTGGGCGCTGCGCCGCTGTGCGAATTGTTGTTCCGGCTGCGCAGAAACCACCCGGCGAGGGCCACGGCGGCAAAGGCCGCGCTGGCGATGAACGGCGCGGGTGCGCCGTACTGGTCCCAGAGCCAGCCGGCAATCGCGCTGGCCAGCAGTAGTGAAATACCGCTGACCAGGTTGAACACGCCGAAGGCCGTGCCCCGCAGCTCTGGTGGCGCGGTGTCCGCCACCAGCGCAGTCACTACACCTTGGGTCAGCCCCATGTACAGGCCCCACAGCATGACGCCGATCATCACCATGGTCACGTCGCCGGCCAGCGCCAGCACTGCGTCGGCCCCGATCAGCACCACGAAACCCGCGACAATTAAACTCGGGCGGCCCCAGCGGTCGGACAAGATTCCTGCCGGGTAGGCCGACAGCGCGTAGACCACATTCATCACGATGAATACCAGCGGGATCAGCGCGAGGGACAGGCCGATGTCCTGCGCGCGCAGTACCAGGAAGGCTTCACTGAAGCCGGCCAGGGTCAGCACGGCGCCCACCGCCACGGTGTTCCAGTACGAACGGGAGAGTTTGCGGATCTCGCTCCGGTGCAGCGGCAGCCTCGGCTTCGGTGCGTCAGCCGGCCGTTCCGGCTCACGCACCCCGAACCACAGCACCAGTACCGAGATTGCAGCCGGGATCACTGCGAACCAGAAAACCGCCCGGATATCGTTAGCCAGCAGGACCATCAGCAGCAGCGCGAGCCCCGGACCGACGAAGGCGCCGACGGAATCGAGAGACTGACGGATGCCGAAACTCGCGCCGCGCACCGCTTCCGGGGTGATATCGGCAATCAGCGCATCGCGGGGGGCGCCGCGGATGCCCTTGCCGACGCGGTCCATGAAGCGGGCCGACACGATCAGGCCCGCCGAGCTTGCCAGCGCGAATACCGGCTTGGTTACGGCTGCCAGGCCGTAGCCCAGCAGCGCCAGCGGTTTGCGCTTGCCGATGAAATCGCTCAGCGCTCCGGAAAACACCTTGGTGATTAGCGCGATTGCCTGCGCGATGCCTTCGATCAAGCCGACGCTGGTGTAGCTGAGGCCGATGACAGACACGAAGAATACTGGCAGCAGGCTGTGGACCATCTCTGACGAAATGTCCATGAACAGGCTGACAAAGCCGAGAGCCCAGACGCCCTTTGGAATCTGTCGGAGCCGGTTGTTTGTGGGAGGGGTATCGCCTTCTGGGTTCATTGAGACTTGCTCATCGGAGAACTGGCGGGATAACGGAATCGGGCAAAACATCTGCCCCTGTGCGACAAGGCAAGGTTCGCGAGATGCTCGACCCGAGAGCAGCATAACGTGAAGATGCTTGCGTGAGGGGGTGGGCAGGCACCGGGTCTCTGCATAGGTAGTTGTCGCAATGCATGGAGATTCGCGCCGGAGGTAGGATCAGGCGGTTGCTCAAAGAAGAAATCGACACGTAAGCCGGCCACCCGCAAGAAGGCTGCTGCGAAGAAGGCGCCCTCCAGGAAGCGTGCTGCCAAAAAGGCTCCTGCCGGGAAGACGCGGGCGAAACGGAAGGCACCCGGCGAAATTGCCGTGACGCGGACTGGCGCTGGCCCGTCAATCGAAGACCGTATCCTCGCGCCCTTGTCGGAAATCGAGCGCATGGTCGAGCATATTCGCGACCGGGCTGACCAGTTGCGTGCAATTGCGCCTTTCGATCCGTTCAACCCCGCGAGCTGGCAGATGCCGTCCTGGCCCGATATTCAGGCGCTGTTAGACGTGCGGGTGCCGACCATGGATGTGATGAACCGCGAGAAAGAAATCGTAGTGCGGGCTGAAGTCCCGGGTGTTGAAAAGAAAGATATCGTGGTGACGGTCACGAATCAGTCCGTGACCATCAAGGCGGCCAGTCGTCGCGAAACGGAATCTGAAGAAGCGGACGTGCATCGGCACGAAATCCACAAGGGTGCATTTTCGCGCACGATGGCGCTGCCCGAAGAAATTGACGGTCGGAAGGCCAAGGCTTTTTACAAAGCCGGCGTCGTCGAGCTGCAGCTGCCCAAGCGACGCGTGGCGAAAAAGCACAACGTCGAGTTTGATTAAGCGGGATTATCGATCATCCTGCCGGAGGTGACTCGATCACTGCTGGCCGCTGGGTCAACTCATGAGCCAGAAGCCAGTGTCCAGGCTTTGGGTCTACTTCAGTAGACGTGCTCGTCGATAAAGCTGCGGATTGCCTCTTCGATGTTGCCCTTGAAAGCGCTCATCAGCATGCCCAGTTCCGCGTTGAGTTCAAAATCGTTTTTGCCGATGTCGATCTGACCCTTGGCGCCGGTGCGCTGGAAATTAAGGCAGTTTTTTGACTGCCAGTTGCAGTCAAGCTGAAACTGGTCCTGCATGGTTTCTGCCAGGCGCTCTACTTCCTTGCGCAACTCTTTGCGCGGCATCGTGAATTCCTGTTTGATCTGAATGCGGGCCACGGTCGGTTCCTGGTCGATTGGTTTCCCAGCCCATATTACGTCTGGCAGTAAGGGTTGTCCGCAATTTTGGCGTTGGCCCGGACGTGCTAGCGTCGGCTGGCTGCGTCGCAAGAATAACGCGTTCCCCGGCAGCTGCCCGGTGACAACGGAGATGGCATTGATGTCCGACCGCAAACTCCTTAATGAGCCCCTCAAGAAATTCTTCTCGCTGTTTCAGGACGAAATGTCTGTGGATGATCACATGGAATTCTTTGCCAACCACAAGGCAGAGGACGGCGAAACCTTTTTGCGGATGGAGACCTATACCGCCGAGAAGCTGTCGCGCGTCATTATGGAAGAGTATGCCGTGCGCAGCGACCTGTGCGGCAATGTGATTGTCGCAACCCCGAAGCCCACTAACGACGTGCCATTCTTCTTTTTTCAGCTGGGCGGGAAGGAAGACCGCTCGATTGGGGTTCTGGATATCAGTCCCACGCTGCCATCTATTGACTACGGTCCGTTGATTCCGGTGTACGAAAAGTACTCGAAGGCCCTCGGGCTCGGGCCCACTAAGGTCGACTGGATGACCAAGACCTGCTCGCCATACCTGCTGAGCTGCCAGTACGAAGAAATGGACGACGCACTCTTCATCGAAGCCATGTGCGAGTACTTCAAAGTCTGGCGAGAACACTACTATCGGCCCGGCAAAGAGCTCCACGACGAGGCGGACATCGAGCGCGCAACCAACGCGATTTACAAGTTCAAGTACGTTCTGCATCACCACGATCCGGCTTACAAGATCTTTTCCAAGTCCTGGGGCAAGACAGTGGCAGATGCCTTCGTGTTCCTGGAGTGTGCCGACCACCCGGCCTACCGCCCGCCGGAAGGTGTGGAAGCGAAGGTGAAAACCTGGGTGAACTGGGATCTGAACATCCAGTGGACCGGCGGCGCCCAGCTCGCAATCCTGGCGGCGCCGGAGCCTGAACAGGAAGCACTGCGCCAGCAGCTGGAGGAGCGCGCTGCCGCCGCGGGCCTTGGCATCATCACGCCGGCCGTGCTGGAACGTCTAAGTTAGGCCCCGTAGAGGCCAGCGCAGGCCGGTCGCCTGGCACGGCGCGGCCACCCACACCTTAGGCGCGAACTCCCCGCTCAGTATCCACGCCCCGGTCTGGTCTCACGAGGAGCCGGTCCGGCGGAACCCGGGGGCTCCCTGGCTGACCCTGAAATGACACGCCTGTTGCCTGGCATCTCCACCGCAGAAATTATAATAAGCCATTGTTTAATATATATAAATAGTCTGCTCTAAGGGCTTCATGCTCCCGGGTACGTACAAATAAGGATACAGTTGTACACTTTCTTGAGTATAGTGATTTCATAGCGTGCAAAGCGCTGATTACCAGGCCCGGGAGGCTATAGATCATGGCAACGAAGCAGGAAACTCAGGCGATAGAGAAAGCTGAAGAGGCATCGAATGTCCTCGTCAGGTTCATGAAGAGTTCGTACAAAGTCGGCATGGACGCTGGACAGCAGATGGCCGTGAGGGCCCTTGATATTCCGGCGGATATCTTCCAGGACATGGGAGTGGCTGAGGATCGGGCGAAAGCCTTCAAGGATTTCAACCGCAAAATGATCGGTGGCGTGTTTGGGGGCCTTGACAGCATGGCCGACACCCTGTCGAACGCGGCGAATGCCCCGTTAAAAGGCTTCGATAATCTGACTCAGAAGCTGAAGCGCGAGGGCGTCGATGAAGCGGCAAAGGTACTGGAAACGGTCGAAAAGGCGCCGAAGGCAGTAAAAAAGGCCGTGAAGGCGACCAAGGTAGAGAAGGTGCCCGCCAAGGCCAAAGCCAAGGCCAAGGCCAAAGCCAAGCAGGCATCATCCGCAGCAAAAAAAGCCAAGGCTGACGTTCTCAGGGAGGCCAAGGCTATCGAGCAGGAACTCGCCGCTTAAGGTACGAACGAAACATAACAATCGCACAATAATAACGAGTGCTTGGGGCGGCTTTAGGCCGCCCCTTTTTATTGCTCGCGCGTTGCGCGCCTTTGTATCGCCTCGCTGAATGCAGCCCCTGCAAAGTCATTGATCGCTATCTAGGACTGATCCGGCCAATGCTCAGCGCCGCGCATGATCAGGCACATCTGGCGCACAGTGCGCTCCATGAGTTCGTCCCGCAGCGCGCCCTGGCCCTTCGGAATCGCGAGCAGTGCAGTGGTGTCCTCGAGTAACGTGGCCACGACCAGCCCGGCAACCGCCTCGCGATCGGCTGACTTCATGGACGGCAAGAGTTGGCTGAGTTCGGTTGCGACCCGCCCGATAACTGCATTGACCTCGTTGCGAATAGCGTCCTGCAGGCCTTGCGTGCCCCCGGTTCGGGCCTGATTCATGAATCGAAACAGGTTCGCGTTGTCGAGCACGTACTGATAGTAGGCTGCGACCGAGGCCTGGATGAGTTCCTCCAGGCTTTGGTCCGCATCGAAGGAGCCGCGCATCAGGCGCCGCAGGTTGAGCCCCAGCTCGTCTACCATGGCGAGCCCGAGTTCCTCCATGTCGCCGAAGTGGCGATAGAAGGAAGTGGGCACTAGACCGGCAGTCTTGGCCACTTCGCGCAGGCTGATAGACGCGAAATTGGCCCCGTAGCCAATGATAGCCAGCACTGAGTCCATCAGCGCGGAGCGGGTGCGGGCCTTTTTTTCTGCTCTGCTTGCCACCCAGGGGATTGCCTTAGCCTGATTCAGTGATCAAGTGTACGGCAACCGGGGCCTGTCGGCAGCCTCGGGAAACTGGGGCCTGGCCCCAGTTTCGGGTGTTCGGAATCTACGTATTTCCGCTCGTCCTCCGACTGCTTGATAGTACGTATGTACATTTTGCATCGTGATGTAGAAACGTCCCTGATAACATCACACACGAATCAACTGACTCATCAGACCGCGAACGCGGCACGGGGAAAAGACCATGAGCGATAAAAAAGCACAGAAATCGAAAGAAGGCGGCGACCACATCCTGGGCAAGGCGTTTCGTGCGAGCCTGCAAGCGTCGCGAGACATGCAACAGACGGCTATCGACGTGCCGTTGAACATTCTGCAGCATTTGGGCGTCGGCGAAGACAAGATGGACGCGCTGAGGGAAAAGAGCCACGAAATGATTAGCGGCCTGTACCAGACGATTGACTCCGTAGCGGTCAAGAGCGGTTTCGTGAAGCCACACGATGAAGCGGAGGCGCAGGAGAAGAAAGCCGCGAAGGGCTAAGTAACGCGGACGGTCAGCATAGGCTGGCCATCATGAAACAAAAGACGGGGGTATTATTGCCCCCGTTTTCTATTGGGCCTGTGATTCCGCGCGGCGCCGGTCAGGCCCTGCTGGACAAAAGAAAAGCGCGCCCTGAATAGGGGGCGCGCTTCCTTGCAGCCACGGATTATCGGCGCGGACGTCAGGGGATCTGCGGTCCAAGGCCAGTCGGTATGCCGGTCGGGACGCCCAACAGGCGCTGGCGCAGCCACAGGTAGTTCTCATACTTCTTGAAGATCGATAGCTTGTAGTCACAGCCCGGCGGAAAAATATTCCCTTCCAGGTAAACCGGTCCTTCATCCGTGAAGATAACGTCCCAGCTGATCTCGACGTCGCCGTACATCTTGGCGTGCATGGCGAGGCAGGCCTCGATCACGTCATTCATCTCCGGCACCGGTATCCCGGTGAACTTGCCATCACTGTAGGGACGGATCGGCTCACCGATGGTGCTGTCCTCGTAGTTCATCAGGTAGGTGTCGAGGTCGAAGTAGGCGGTGGAATTCGAACCCTCGGGCGCCGGCAGGAAGACAGCGGCCATCAGCTCGGGCTTGCCGTCGGCGTTCAACGTCATGATGCGGAAACTGCTGACCGGGAAGGGTTCCCGCGTCCGGTGCAGCTTCTCGATGACGCCGTTGTCATAGATTTTCAGGATAAAAGCTTCCAGCTCCTCCGGCGTATAGGTGCGCTGCTCGTC
>CAMYJV010000056.1:20511-37213 GCA_947258805.1 uncultured Gammaproteobacteria bacterium
GTCATCGTGCGCAGGAACACGCCCGCGCCGCCGTGGGTCGGCTTGATTACAATGTCATCCTTCGGCAACTCGCCCCGGACGTGCCCGTGAATAATCACACCGTATTCTTTGGTGGCGTGGTGACCTTCGGGCAGGTGATTTTCGAAAACCTCGTGCCAGAAGATCTTCGACGAGTGGCTCAGAGCCCGATTTGGATGCAGGCCAGCCTTGTGCTGCAGGTAGGCGTGCAGCGTGAACATGGTCATCAGCATCACGTTGTAATTCGCCCAGCCCATGAAGCTGAACGGCTGAAACAACGGCGGGATTTCGATCTTCTTGATGTATTGCAGATAAGGCGGCGCGATCGCGACGGCTATCAGCGAGAAGAACGGCGCGAACAGCATCAGGATCGGTGTCAGGACGACGATCAGCGGCAGCCATGCACGGCCGTGTGATTCGTCTGAGATCCGGTAGATGAGGCTCTGGAAAAAGTGCTTCAGGCCCAGGAAGCTTTTGATCGGGTGCTTGAACATCAACGAGTAAAAAGCCCGCCAGACGTTGAAGGTGTCTTTCCAGTAGCCCTGGTACTGCCAGTTAGCGGCGTCCGGCTGCCCGGTCCGCGCGAAATAATCCGGCCAGATCGGCGTGCGATCAATGCGTGGCTTGGCTTTCTTGTTGCCGGCTTTGCCGTCGCCAGTGCTCTTGACCGAACTCTTGACGAGCTTCGGTTGCTCGGCCTGGCGGGCAGCCGAACCGCTGGCGGGGGCTGGTTTCTGTGCGGCCGTTTCACTCGGATTGGTCATTGTCAGAGGTCCCCAATTGTTTGTGTTGCCATGACCGCTGGAACGGCCAACGCCGCGGGCTTTCGTCGAGCGTTGCCCGCCCAGGTGACTTGGCGTGACGCCTTCAGCCTGGCAGTCACCACATACCTTATCGGTGAATGCTTGTTAGTGTCCATTACCTCGCACGGCATTTTCTATGGTTTCGCCGCGCGGTGGCATCCGGGATAACCGCTACGGTCGCGGGTATTGCGCCGTCCCGCAGGGTCCTTTTCCGGCGCAGCCTAAGCCCCTGAATACCGGACGGCTTTTCAGCGTGGCCGCCCGTGGCCTACGTATAATTCGGTATACAAGTGTTCACCGGTTATGGTAAAAACCGCCTGCAGGGTCCGCGGACGCGGATCACAATAGGGATGTGCCTGACAGGGGGAATCATGACGAAACTGAATTTCACCGAGAATGCGGAGGCGATCTACGAGAAAAGCATCTCGGCCACGCCTTTGCCCTTTCGTAAGACGACCAAGAACGGCTTGACCGAGCTATTGCTCGAACGATTTGGCGAAGAAGGCGAGATCACCGAAGCCGGAATCGTTGAGGTCATCAAAGCGAATACCCCGAAACCCTTTCTCGGCCGGGGCATGAAAGCCATTGCGCCGCTACTGTCGGACCCATCGCTGGCCGAGTACTAGCCCCGGGTCCGCTGCAACGATCCCCGGCCCCGCCCGGGTGAACCGCCGGACCAGGTCCCGCGCACGCGGGGCCCGGTCTCGCTATTCTGCCCCCCTTATTCATACAAACGAGTCTTGAAATGCCGGACGACATGTTCTGGGTCGTGGGCCAGGTGGGGATCCTGATGGAGCTGAGCGGCGCGCTGTATATCGCCATCGTGTCCGTATCGGTGCACAGCCGCGTCCGCCGCTTGTTCTCGAATTTCGACGGCTGGATGGAACTCCCGCGCCTGGTGGCGGAAGTCAGGCAGCAGGCCAAAACCGACATCATCGGATTCATGCTCCTCGCCAGCGGCTTGCTGCTGCAGTTCATTGGCGGTTTCGGCTCGATGTAGGGCGCGCTGCGGTAATTCCCTATGGACCCCTTCGGATGCATGCCGAACCATCGTCCGGAACCCACCTAAGTCTCCTGGTCCTCAGGGGGAACATCGTTTGGAAATACTTGTGCTCGTGCTGGTCGCCGTTGGGGCTCTCGGCGGGCTCACGTTGCTGCTCGCGACGGGTCTCGTCGTGGCAAATCGCAAACTGCACGTCGAGGAAGACCCGCGAATCGACGTCGTGGAAGACTTGCTTCCTAACACGAATTGCGGCGCGTGCGGCTATCCGGGCTGCCGACCATTCGCCGAGGCGCTGGTCTCTGGTGAGATCCTCCCTGGCAAGTGCACGGTGAGCAACGATGAGAGGCGGGCGGCGATCGCCGGCTATCTTGAAGTCGACGTCGGCGCGGAAGAGCGCCAGGTCGCCAGGCTCGCCTGTGCCGGTGGCGTTAACGTCGCAAGAAACCACGCCCACTACACCGGGCACCAGTCCTGCCGCTCTGCTGCACTGGTTGCCGGCGGTGGGAAAGGCTGCTTCTGGGGTTGCCTCGGACTCGGCGACTGCGAGCGCGTCTGCGACTTCGACGCGATCACCATGGATGCCGGCTCTCTGCCAGTAGTGAACGAGGAGTTATGCACAGCCTGCGGCGATTGCGTTGAGATCTGCCCGAAAGACCTCTTCAGTCTGCATCCCGCAAGCCATCGCCTGTGGGTCGCCTGCAAGAACCTGGGGGAGGGCGACGAGCTGCTCGAGGACTGTGTAGTTGCGTGCACGGCCTGCGAGCGCTGCGTCGTGGACGCCCCACCAGGGCTGATCACCATGCGCGACAACCTCCCGGTTGTGGATTACGATGGTCCCCACGCGACCAGGAAACCAATCGAGCGCTGTCCGACGGGCGCGATCGTGTGGATCGAGGCCGACGGCCGGATTGTGAAGGGCGACGAGGCCCGGCCGATACTGCGTCATTCTGCACTGCCAGAAGCGCCGACCTGAGACGTCCTCGGTCCTGGTCCACAGAACAAAATTCAAGGCAAGAGCGAGCGATGAGCAAGTCCGACAAGCCGGTCAAGTACCCGGGCACCCGCGCCGCGATGGACGGCAACACCGCCGTCATCATGTGCGAGCGTGAGGCAAGCGACGCGGCAGGTGCCTACCCGATCACGCCGTCCACCCAGATGGGTGAGTACTGGGCGGAGGCAGCCGCGAGTGGTCATCTGAATATCTCTGGGCGGCCGCTGATCTTCATCGAGCCCGAAGGCGAGCACGCCGCTGCCGCGGTCACCGCGGGCATGTCCATGACCGGGCTGCGGGCCGCGAACTTCTCCTCCGGCCAGGGCATCGCCTACATGCACGAATCGCTGTATGCGGCCGCCGGCAAGCGCCTGACCTATGTGCTGAACATCGGCGCGCGGGCCATGACCAAGGCGACTCTGAATGTGCATGCCGGGCATGACGACTACCACTGCATCGACGATACGGGCTTCTTCCAGTTGTTCGCAGCGAATGCCCAGAGCGCTGCCGACCTGAATATCATCGCGCACCGCATCGCAGAGCTCGCGCTCACCCCCGGCGCGATTGCGCAGGACGGCTTCCTGACGACGCACCTGATCGAATCGCTGATGGTCCCCGAGAGAGCGCTTATAAAAGAGTATCTCGGCCGGCCCGACGACATGATCGACACGCCGACCGCAGCGCAGCGCATCATCTACGGTGAACACCGCCGTCGCATACCGGAACTCTGGGACGTGGACAACCCGGTGATGGCGGGGCTGGTGCAAAACCAGGACGCGTACATGCAGAGCGTCGCGGCGCAGCGGCCGTTCTTCTACGACCATGTGCAGGAACTGGCAGAGCGCGCCTTCGCGGAGTTCGGCGCGTTGACCGGCCGCGCTTATTCACGCGTGATGACCTACCGGGCAGACGACGCCGACTACCTGATCGTCGGCCAGGGCAGCCTGGTGCCGAGTGCGGAGGTCATCGTCGATTACCTTCGCGACACGCGCAAGCTCAAGGTGGGCGTGGTCAACGTGACGATGTTCCGGCCGTTCCCCGCAGACCTGATCTCCCAGGTGCTGCAGGGTCGCAAGGGTGTGGTCGTGCTCGAGCGGCTCGACCAGCCGCTGGCCGGTGACCTGCCGCTCATGCGCGAGATCCGGGCGACCGTCAGCAAGTGCCTGGAAAACGGCCGCGACAGGAAAGAAACGCCCTATCCCGAGCTTGCCAGCTACGCTAGCCTGGCGGACGCCCCACCACTGTATTCCGGCTCGTACGGCATGGGCAGCCGCGACCTCCAGCCGGAAGGACTGATCGGCGCAATCGAAAACATGCTGCCGGACGGCGCGCGCCGCAAGCTCTTTTACCTGTCCATCGACTTCCTGAGGCAGCAGCCGTTCACGCCGAAGCAGGAGATCTACCAGCAGACGATCGAGGAGTCGTACCCGCACGTACGCGAACTCGCCGTGCACGGCAGCGAGAACCCGAACCTGATGCCGAAGGACAGCATCACGGTGCGGCTCCACTCGGTGGGCGGCTGGGGTGCGATCACCACCGGCAAGAACCTCGCGTTGACGCTGTTCGAGCTGCTCGGCTACCACATCAAGGCGAACCCGAAATACGGCTCGGAGAAGAAGGGCCAGCCCACCACCTTCTACCTGTCAGCCGCACCGGAGCCGATCAAGGTCAACTGCGAGTACTACTATGTGGACGTGGTCCTGTCACCGGACCCGAATGTGTTTCAACACACTAATGCACTCGCCGGGCTCAAGAAAGACGGCGTGTTCATCATCCAGAGCGATCTCGACAAGCCCGAGAGCGTCTGGGAGTCTATCCCGATCAACTTCCAGCAAGCCATCGTCGAGAAGAATATCCGGGTGTACTTTCTCGACGCCTTCCGCATCGCGCGCGAAGAAGCCACGGACCCGGACCTGCAGCTGCGCATGCAGGGCGTCGCTTTCCAGGGCGCGTTCTTCGCCGCCTCACCGGTGGCGGAAAAGGCCGGCTTCGACGAAGCGACGTTGCTGAAAGCGATTCGCAGTCAACTCGAGCACAAGTTCGGCAGCAAGGGCGCCCGGGTGGTGGAAGACAACGTGCGGGTGGTTCGGCGCGGTTTCGACGAAGTCACCGAGATCACGGACAAGCCGTTCACCCTCAAAACGAGCGAAATCTCTGCCGTGCCTCGGGAGCCCGCGATTCCGATCATGGTGAAAAGCCTGCCGCAGAGTGCGGCGCCGGCGACCGATATCCACCGGTTCTGGGAGCAGACGGGTAATTTCTACGCGCGCGGCATGGGCAACGACAACCTCACGGATCCGTTCATCGGGCTCGGGGTGATGCCTGCGGTTACGTCCCTGTTCCGCGACATGACCGGGCCACTTGCGTACCGCCATGGCCACGGCCGAAGAAAGCGACTCGGTCAGTGGGCTGATCGAAGACGCAATCGACACGACGATCCAGCAAAGCAATCTCGAGGGTGACGCGCGCGCGGCCCTGACACAGGAATTCCAGCTCTTTAGCGAGGAACTCGACGGGTTCCAGTTCGCGCTGTCGCGGCCCTACTTCACGCTGCCGGAGAAGAAGGAACCAGGCAGCGGGGGCCTGCTGTCGATCACCGTCGATCCCTACACCTGCAAGGGCTGCGGGGAATGCGTGGCTGTCTGTGACGACGACGCGCTGAAACCCGTCACCCAAACCCCGGACTCCATCAAACAGCTGCGCCAGAACTGGGACTTCTGGCTCGACCTGCCGAACACACCGCGCAAGTACATCCGGGTGGACGACCTGGAGGAGCGCATCGGCGCGCTCGAGACCATCCTGCTGGACAAGGACAACTATCTGTCTTTCGCGAGCGGCGATGGCGCCTGTCTCGGCTGCTCCGAGAAGACCGTGATCCACGTATTCGTCGCCACGGTCGAGGCGCTGATGCGACCGCGCATCGCCCGCCATGTCGCGCATCTCGAGGAACTCATCGACGGCCTGAAGCGCAACGTGCAGGCGAAACTGGTCGGCGAGATCGACCTGGGTGACCCGGCGGAGATCGCGCGCGTGGTGGAAGGCCTGGACGGCGACGATGTCACGCTCGCCGGCATCGCCGACCGCATCGAGCACGACAAGGGCAGCCAGCCGATCGACCCGGACTGGCTCAAACGTGTCACCGGGCTCATCGGCAAACTCGAAGACCTGAAGTGGCGGTACGCGGAGGGCACCACGGGCAGGGGTCGCGCCCGCATGGGCATGCTGAACTCGACCGGCTGCACGTCCGTGTGGGGCAGCACCTACCCGTTCAATCCCTACCCATTCCCGTGGGCCAATCACCTGTTCCAGGATGCCCCGTCACTCGCGATGGGCGTGTTCGAAGGCCATATGGCCAAGATGGCCGAGGGTTTCAAGACGATTCGCATGGCCGAGCTGGAACTCGCCGGAGAATATCGTCCGTCGGTACACGATGAGTTTCTGACCTATTTCAACTGGAAACAGTTCAGCGACGAAGAATTTCATCTGTGCCCGCCCGTGGTCGCGGTCGGCGGCGACGGTGCCATGTACGACATCGGCTTCCAGAACCTGTCGCGGCTGATGGCCTCGGGCAAACCGATCAAGGTCCTGGTGGTAGATACCCAGGTCTACTCCAACACCGGCGGCCAGGCCTGCACCTCCGGCTTTTTCGGCCAGGTCTCCGACATGGCCCAGTTCGGCAAGGCCATCCAGGGCAAGGACGAGGCTCGCAAGGAGATCGGCCTGGTCGGTATGGCACACCGCACGACCTACGTCCTGCAAAGCACGATCGCGTACACCAGCCACATGATCGAGGGCTTCATCGAGGGTCTGATGGCGCGGCGTCCGGCGCTGTTCAACATGTACACCTCGTGCCAGCCGGAACATGGCATCGGTGACGACATGGGCGAGCGACAGGCGAAGCTGGTCGTCGAGTCCCGGGGCTATCCGCTGTTCAAGTACGACCCCGACCTTGGCACGACACCGGCCGAGTGCTTCGACGTCGGCGGTAATCCCGATCTCGATGCCACCTGGCCGAGCTACACGCTGACCTACCGTGAAGGCGCGCGCGAGAAGACGATGGAGTTGCCCATGACCTTCGCGGATTTCGCGATAACGGAGGTGCGCTTCCGCAAGCACTTCAGGGCCGCGCCGCCTGACACCTGGAACGAAAAGATGGTGCCGCTGCACGAGTTCCTGGATCTGGCCGACGCAGATCGTGAGGATCTGTTCCCCTACATCTGGACGGTGGATCGCAAGAACCACCTGAGCCGGCTGCTCGTCGACGAGGCGATGGTCCGCTCCTGCGAGGACCGGCGGGATTTCTGGAAGATGCTGCGGGCACTGGCCGGCGTCGATCGCAAAGAGCCGCCGCTGGCCGAAATCGAAAACCGCATCCGCCAGGACGTCCTCGCCAGGATCACGCAGGGCCTCGCGCAAATCGCTGGTGGCGAGGGCGGTGCCATGCCGGCCATCGTCGCTGGCGGAGCTGCGCCGGGAGCCGCCCCGGCGGCTGCGGCCGAAGCGCCCGCGGCCGCAGGTGAGCCGCGGGCGGCGGGCGATTACATGGCTGCATGGCTCGACACGGAAGAATGCACCGCTTGCGACGAATGCATCAGGATCAACTCGTCGATATTTGCTTACAACGAGGACAAGAAAGCCTACCTGAAGGATCCCGAGGGCGGCCCATATACGGACCTGGTCAAGGCCGCCGAGAAATGCACCGCGCAGGTCATTCATCCGGGGCTGCCGCGTGACCGCTCGGCCCCGGACATCGACAAATGGATCACACGCGGGAGCAAGTACAACTGAGCGCCAGGATGGCCGCGCGAATGCCGAGTTTTCTGCAACGCTACTCGACCTTCGGTCACGGCGTGCATCCGCCGGAATCGAAGGAGGATACCTGCGGGTCGAAGATCCGGCAGTTCCCCTTTGCGCCCGTGCTCGTGATTCCGCTGTCACAGCACATGGGCAAGCCCGCCGTATCGGTCGTGCGCCAGGGCGAAGAGGTGCTCCGCGGGCAATGCATCGCAAAGGCCGACGGCTTCCTGTCGGTACCGCAGCACGCGCCGGCCACCGGCATCGTGCGCCGCATCGGGCTGGTGCCGAGCATCAGCGGCCAGATGGTGCCCGGGATTTATCTCAAGCCGCACCCGGGCTCCTCCCAGGAAACCATCGAAGGCGAGCCCTGTGATCTGGCCACTGCGTCGGCGGACGAGATCGTCGCCGCCATCCAGTCGGCCGGTGTCGTGGGCCTTGGTGGTGCCGCGTTTCCGACCCACGTCAAACTGCAGCCTCCCGACGGCAAGTTGATCGACACGCTGATCATCAACGGCGTGGAGTGTGAGCCGTACCTGAGTACGGATCATCGCGTGATGCTGGAGCAGACCGCGGATGTCCACATGGGCATTCGCTACCTGCTGAAGGCGACCGGCGCCGAGCGGGCCATCATCGGTGTGGAAGCAAACAAGCTCGACGCCGCCGACGCACTGCGTGCGGCGGCGCCTGCCGATCTCCCGGTAACCGTCGAAATCCTCGAAGTGAAGTATCCGGCGGGCGCAGAAAAGATGCTGATCACCGTGCTGCTCGGCCGCGAGGTGCCCTCCGGCGGGCTGCCGGTGGAACTCGGCGTGGTCGTGGTGAACGTCGCGACCACTGCCGAAATCGGTCGCCTGCTGCCCCATGGCCGCGGCATCCAGGAGCGCGTCGTGACCATCAGCGGTCCGGCCGTCGGGCGGAAGGGGAATTACCGCATCCCGATCGGCACACCCTTGCGCTTCGCGCTCGAACAGGTCGAGGTGAGCGAAGATGTCAGTCGCGTCTTTCTCGGTGGCCCGATGATGGGACAGGCCTTGTCCAGTCTAGACATTCCCATTACTAAGGGCACGTCGGGCTTCGTCGCCTTCACTGCAGCCCAGACCGGTGACCGGCCGCACGAGTACCCGTGCATCCGCTGCGGCTACTGCGTAGACGCCTGCCCCATCTATCTCAACCCGTGCCAACTCGGGCTGCTGGCGAAGCATGCCGAGTACGAGCAGATGGCCGACGACTTCCACCTGATGGATTGCTTCGAGTGTGGTGCCTGCTCCTACGTCTGCCCTTCCCACATACCGCTGGTACAACGCTTCCGCCTGTCCAAAGCAATCGTGCGCAAGCGCAGGGCCAACTGATGCTGCCGCCGGACAAGACGCTCGAGATCCATACCTCGCCGCACATTGCGAGCGGCACCAGCGTCGACATTATCATGCGCAACGTGGTGTACGCACTGCTGCCGGCCTGCGCCTTCGCGATCTACGTGTTCGGCCTGACGGCGCTGCTGACGCTGACCGCCGCAACGCTGAGCTGCCTGGTGACGGAGCACTTGCTCTGCCGGGCCCGCAGAGACGCGTCGACCCTGGGCGACTGGTCCGTCGCGGTGACCGGGTTGTTGTATGGGCTCACGCTGCCGCCGGGGCTGCCGCTCTGGATGGTCGTCACAGGCGGCGTGATTGGCGTTGGCCTCGGCAAGTTCCTGTTCGGCGGCCTTGGCTATAACGCGTTCAACCCGGCGCTGGTGGGCCGCGCTTTCCTGCAGGCAGCCTTTCCGGTCGCGATGACCACGTGGTATGCACCGCTCGGCGCCGACCGTTTCACGAGCCTGCCGTCCTCCACACTCACCTTTCCATTCGCGTCACCCGTCTACGACGTGGTCACCGGCGCGACGCCGCTGGCGGCGATGAAATTCGACGGTGAGGTCACGGCGGCGACCGAGCTCGTGATGGGCCTGACGAGCGGCTCCACCGGTGAGACGGGCAGCCTCCTGATCCTGCTCGGCGGCGCGTATCTGGTCGCGCGCAACATGATGAACTGGCGAATTCCCTGCGCGATCTTCGTCACCGTGTTCGCGATCAGCGGGATCTTCTACCTGGTCGATCCCAGTGCCTATCCGAGCCCGGTATTCATGTTGTTTGCCGGCGGCCTGATGCTGGGCGCGGTGTTCATGGCCACCGACATGGTGGCCTCGCCAATGACGGCCCTCGGCTGTGTGCTTTACGGCACGCTGATCGGCGCACTCGTCGTGGCAATCCGGCTCTGGGGCGGACTGCCCGAGGGCGTGATGTACGCGATCCTGATCGCGAACGCGGTCTCACCCCACATCGATGCTCTGATACAGCCGCGCGTCTACGGGGCGGGGAAGCCGGGGGCGCCATGAACGAGACTCCGCTCGCAAAGCCCGCGGCGGCCTGGCCGATGTACCGGGCGCTGGTCGGCATCGGCATGCTCTGCGGGCTGCTGATCGTGTTCGTATTTGCGGGCACTCGCCCGGTCATTGAGGCGAACCGCGCTGCCGCGCTGGAGCGGGCCGTGTTCGCCGTGCTGCCTGCGGCCACCGCCCGCGTAACTTTCGCCCTGACCCCGGCAGGTGGCTTCGCGCCTGCCGCGGATGCCGCGGGCGAACGCATCCATGCGGGTTTCGACCAGGCCGGCAGCCTGGTCGGCGTGGCGATCGAGGCCCGCGGGATGGGCTACGCGGACACGATCAGCCTGCTGTACGGCTATGCGCCCGAGCGCGACGCGATCGTCGGCGTGCAGGTGCTCGCGAGCAAGGAAACGCCTGGTCTGGGTAACAAGATCGAGACGGACCCGGACTTCCTGGCGAACTTCCAGGCGCTTGACGTGCGCCTGGACGACTCGGGCATGTCGCTGCTGAACCCAATAGAGACGGTCAAGAAAGGGAAGAAGATCGAGCCCTGGCAGATCGACGGAATCACCGGTGCGACGGTCTCGTCGAAGGCAATCGGCAATATCCTCGCAGCCAGCAGCTCACGCTGGGTGCCGTTGATCACGCAGCGACGCGCCGATCTCGATGCCGGAGAAATCAATGAAGGCTCTTGACCCGACATCATCGACACCGACGGACGAATTCATCAAGGGCCTGTGGCGGGAAAACCCGGTGTTCGTGCAGGTGCTCGGGATGTGCCCGGTGCTCGCGGTCACGAACTCGGCCGTGAATGCCCTGGCGATGGGTCTGGCGACGACATTCGTGATGCTGATGTCGAACACGCTCGTGTCTTCGCTGCGGCACTTGATACCGAAGCAGGTGCGCATCGCCACCTACATCCTGATCATCGCCACGTTTGTGACCATCGTCGACTATGCCATCGAGGCCATCAGCCTGGACCTGCACAAGGCGCTCGGGGCGTTCATCTCGCTGATCGTGGTCAATTGCCTGATCCTGGGCCGTGCCGAAGCCTTCGCGTCGAAACACAACATCGGCTACGCGGCGCTCGACGGTCTCGGGATGGGCGTCGGCTTCACGCTGGCGCTCTTTTGCCTGGGTGGCGTACGCGAGATTCTCGGCAACGGGTCACTGTTTGGCGTGGCGCTGTTCCCCGCAGGCTTCGAGCCGTGGGTCGTGATGATCCTGCCCGGGGGTGGTTTTTTCACGCTGGCGGCCTGGCTGTTGCTGATCAACCACCTGAAACGGCGCCGGGAGTCCGCCGCGGCCGGTATGCAGGAGGCGTTGCGATGAACGAGGAGTCGCTCTGGTCGATCTTCGTGAACGCCGCGCTGGTGAACAATTTCGTGCTGGCGTACTTCCTGGGTATCTGTCCGTTTCTCGGCGTCTCCGCCAAGATGGCCACGGCCGTCCGCATGGGTGGGGCGGTGGTGTTCGTAATGCTCGTGAGTTCGGTGTGCGCGTATGCGATTCATCACCTGCTCATTGCCATTGGCGCGGAGTTTCTGCAGCTTATCGCGTTCATCGTGGTCATCGCGTCGACCGTCCAGCTGGTCGAGATGTTCATCAAGAAAATGAGCCCAACCCTGTTCCGGGCCTTGGGGATATTCCTGCCGCTTATCACGACGAATTGCGCCATCCTCGGACTGGCCTTATTCCAGACGAACAAGGGCTATGACTTTGGACAGGCAATTGTGTATGCACTGGGTGCCGGCCTTGGCTTCACCCTCGCGCTCGTGCTGATGGCGGGCATCCGCGAGAAGCTCGAATTCGCGACGGTGCCGGACGTGGTGCAGGGCACCGCCATCGCACTGATCGTGGCCGGTATCCTGTCGCTGACATTCATGGGTTTCGCCGGCCTGGGGGCTTGAGGCATGCTGATGGAGTACCTGCTGGCCTTGTTGCTGCCGCCGTTGCTACTGCTGGTCTGGGTCGGCGTACAGAACGCGTGGCGGCGGCGGTTTTTGCCGGCAGACAGTGACGATGATGCCCTCGCCGGGCGCAGCAGTTGCGGGCAATGCGGATGCGCGAGACCCTGCGAGCGGGCAGACGGCGGTCACCGGGTTACAACTAGGAGATCCTGACCATGCGGCTTGATGACTACAACAAAGAAGATCGCTTCGAGGCGACCGTTCTCTCGAGTGAACGCCTGACGTCTGAAGAAGCCGACGCCGAGATCCGCGAACTCGTACTCGAGGTGGACCGGTCCGATTTCCATTACCGCCCCGGGCAGAGCATCGGTATTCTGGTCCCGGGCCCGCACCAGTTCGGCCACGATTATCACTTCCGCCTCTACACGGTGGCCGATACACCATCGAGCGCAACCGGGAGCAAGCCACAGATCACTATTGCAGTACGCCGCGTGTCCTACATCGACGACTTCAGCGGCGAACGATTTAAGGGCGTTGCCTCGAATTACCTCTGCGACCGCAAATCGGGCGATAACCTGGTGATCACGGGGCCGTACGGCTACGCCTTCGAAGTCCCGGACGAGAAGGACGCCAACCTGATCCTGATCGGCGCCGGCACAGGCATCGCGCCGTTTCGCGCCTTCGTCAAGCACATCTACCAGGATATCGGTGACTGGCAGGGCAAGGTGCGGCTGTTTTATGGCGCCCACACCGGGCTGGAGCTCGTCTACATGAACGAGCATCGCGACGACTTCGCGCTGTACTACGACGAGGACACGTTCGAGGCGTTCAAGGCAGTGTCGCCGCGGCCTCACTGGGCCGATCCCATCGCCTGGGACTACTGCCTCGAGGAACGCTCGGAGGAAATCTGGCAAATGTTGGGGGACCCGAAGACCTATGTTTACGTAGCGGGTCTGGAGAATGTCCGCGACGAACTCGACGAGGTACTTACGGGCATGGCCGGCTCGCCCGAGAAATGGCAACGCCGTAAAGCAGAACTGACCGCCGGCGGTCGGTGGACCGAGCTGCTCTACTGAGGGTCCGGAGCCTGGTACGCGTGTCTGACCGGTTTAACAAACGTTGCTATCGCAGTTTTCGCGAATTCTGGCAGGACGTCAGTTACCCTTTTCGTCACCGGGACAAGATTCGCCAGGCGATGAAAGGCGACCGGTTGTCGCCTGCCTTTCGGGAACGCCTGATGCTGGCTGTAACGGCCGTCACCGGCTGCCGATACTGCGTCCGCTTCCACACCGGGGAAGCGCTGAAGGCCGGCTTGTCCGAAACGGAAATCAGGGCTTTGCTCGATGGCACCCTCAATGATGCCCCGGCTGAAGAGCTACCCGCCCTGATCTATGCACAGCATTGGGCGGAAGTTGAAGGCAACCCGGATCCGGATATTCGGCAAACTGTGCAAGATGCTTATGGCACCGAGCTAGCCGACACTATTGAAATGGTGCTGCGCCTGATCCGAACGGGCAATCTGCTCGGCAACACGATCGACTACTGGAAGTACCGACTTTCTTTCGGTCGTTGGAGAGCCACTGAAACAGGATCACACTAGGCGTGACCGTGCGTATTCAGTAATAGCGCGCTCGACATGCGAACGGAAAATGGGCCGGGTCTGCAGGGGCAAAGGGGTCAGGTCTGTTTTCCGCAACCGAGAAGCCTTGCTCCCATACGCTTACCCGAAAAATAGACCTGCCCCGTTTTCCGGCGAATCAACCTCCCCCTGGCCTTGTGGGAGCGGCTTTAGCCGCGATTCCCGCCCCGGCATATCGGGCCAATGATCGCGGCTAAAGGCGCTCCTACCATTAGCGATCAGCGATCGATCGCGGCATAAACTTTGCCGTGGGTGGCGGGATCGTCGATGGCGCCGACAATCAGCCGCGCCACGTCCCGGCGGCTGATGGACCCGCCGGCGGCCCGGTCTTCGGTCAGCACGGCGCTGTCGGTTGCCTCGTCATTGTTCAGATTGCCGGGCCGGATAATCGTGTAGTTCAGTGAGCTGGCAACCAGGTGGTCTTCCGCCAGGCCCTTTTGCGCCAGGAAGCTCTTTAACATGACCCGGGCAATCCACGGCAAAGCGTCTTTGCTGTCGCCGACACCGACGGAACTCACCAGCACGAAGCGCTGCACGCCGGCGGCCAGCGCCGCGTCCATCGCATTGATGTTGCCGTCGGAGTCGGCATAACGGCCGTCTTTGCCCTTGCCGGACAGCGTGCTGACGACGGCACGAAAGGCGCCGGACGCGAAGGCCGCATCCACGGCCGGCCGGTTCAACGCATCGCCAGTGACCAGTGTTGCGCCCGTCTCTAGCAGTGCTGCAGTGTCCGATGTCGCGCGCACCAGCACGGTCACGGCCTGACCCTGCGATCTCAACAGGCGCACCGTTTCGAGGCCCACGCCGCGGGTCCCGCCGAACACCAGCACGCCGGGCCCGTCGCCGGCACCCGGTGCATCGGCGCCGAGGGCCGCGATGGCGATGGTCAAACAAGCGAGCGCCGTCGCCAGCGGGATCATGGCCGGCAAGACCGTGCGGGGAGGCGGCCGGGCAGGGAATGCGTCAATCGTCATGTGTCTGGTGCAGTCTCGGCATGGCCCGTTGGCCGACACTTCAGCCTAGAGTCGGTGAACGCACTGATCAATGGGTACAAACCGCGCGCCAGGGCTAATGCCAGGGCATGAACGGCACTTGGCAGGTGGCGCCACCGGGTATATCGTGATGGGCAGAACCAGCACTTTGATGGAGCGCAGCAATGCACCCCGTATCCAGATACGCCGTCGCAGTCGTCGCAGCCGTTGGTTTGGCAGGCGGCCTGTCGGTGGCCGCCGAAACCGACACGATCACCGGCGCCAGCCCCTATTCCGGTTCTCATGCCGACATGGCCGCGCTGGCGGAGGGCCGGCAGGAAGAGATGCTGGCCCAATGGCGCGACCAGCTGAACCTGAGCACCGAGCAGCAGGCCATCATGGCCGAGATAGTGATGGACTATGGCACGCGTCTGCGCCCGCTGTTCGAGCGCGGCGCCAACACCGTCTGGTCGATCATGAACGTGGCGCCGAGAGACCCGGACTACAGCCTGGATACGGAGCGCGCCGCGCAGGCCGCGGCGGAGTCGGCGGCGGAGATCATCCGGCAGGTCAGCGAAATGCGCAGCGCGATCAATTCCATCATGACGGCCGAACAGATCGCCACGCTCGAGCGCCTGATCGAAGAACGCCGCCAGGCGATTAAGGAAGCTAAGCAGGCGTCTCCCGAACCAGGTTAATGACGCGGCCATCATCGCCGCGGTGTCGGATGCGCTGGGTGGCAGGCTGATCCCGGAAATGCTTATGACCCCGATCCGCGTGCTGAAGGCGATCCGCGGCAGCGAACTCTACGAGAACGGCGGCCAAAACCATTGATTCGCCGCCCCTGGCGGGGGCGGTCGGGGGCTTTTCCGGACGCGCGTCTCGTGCATTTCGCATCGACCAACGAAGCGGAAATCATCTATGGATACGCTAGTACCTTTCAGCTCCCTGCTGTTTCAGGAGATGGTGAGCACATCTGGGATGCGAGCAATATGGAGCGAACAGAATACGGTGCAGAAATGGATGGACGTAGAGGCTGCAATAACCCGCGCGCAGATGGAACTCAATATGATCCCCCAGGATGCCGGCCACGAAATCGTCGCGAACTTGACCCTTGAGCGCTTCCCGGTTGAGAGAATAAGTGCCAAGAAACAGCTGCACGATCACCTCATGGTGTCGTTTCTCAAGGCATTTCGCGAGGTGTGTGGTCCCGCGGCTGAATACTTCCATGTTGGAGCCACCACACAGGACATCCTGGATACGGGCTTAACGCTGCAGATATGTGAGGCGGAAGAACATGTTTTGGGGCGGTTGCTATCTCTGGAAGAGGTTCTCTGCGATCAGGCAATGAGATACCGGGATAGCGTAATGATGGGGCGGACCCATCAGCAACATGCTCTGCCTCTCACCTTCGGCTTCATTCTCGCAGGCTGGGCTAACGAGATCCGAGATCACATCGAGCGGGCCAGAGAAAGTGAAAAACGCCATCATTTCGCAAGTGTCGCCGGAGGCGTTGGAACTCAGAGTGCATACGTGGAGCTGGTGGGGGAGGAGATGTCGCGAATCCTGGAAGAAAAGGCCTGCCACCTGCTTGGTTTGCGAGCTCCGCTCATTGCACTCCACGCTCGCCCGGACCGATTCGCTGAAGTGGTCGGCAACCTGTCCGCTCTTTGCGGCTCCCTCGGCAAGATGGGGCTGCAAATCGCATCCTGGCAGCGGACAGAGGTCATGGAAGCCGAGGAGTCGAGTGCGGAAACTAGTTACGGCAGCAGCACGATGCCAAACAAACTAAATCCTGAGCCAAGTGAACAAGTGGATGGCCTGGCGAAAATAGTGCGTTCTCTGGCTTCTGCAATGCAAGACATCCTGATGCAAGACCAGCGGGATTCAACGCGGATACCGGTTCACTTTACTGCCTTGCCGCTCAGCTACATGATGACAGCGCGGGCGTTAGACACCATTACGGCAAACATAAGAGATCTAATCGTGCACGAGGATCGGATGCGTGCGAATCTCGAGCATCAGAATTTTCTCGGCCAAGCGGCGGGCGAGCGGCTTATGATTCGAGCGTACCAAAAGACTGGGAAACGTGACTGGGCTCATACGATTCTGCATGATTGCTCACGGAGATGCCGGGATGAAGGTCGATCGTTGCAGGACATTGTTTCTGAACACGCGGATATGGGTCAGCTTTTTACGAAGACGGAGCTC
>CAMYJV010000057.1 GCA_947258805.1 uncultured Gammaproteobacteria bacterium
GTGCCGCCAGCCAGCAGGCCCGGCCGCATGCCGTCAATGCCTTGTGCATATGCTTCCTCCCGTCAGTGAATTCGTGCCTGTCGTGCGATACTTTCGCCGCGACTGCGCAGCTTAGCCTTGTTTAGAGTGACGATGAAAAGCCAGGGCCCGCAACTGTTTCCGATGATGCCCCGCCAATGGACCCCGGTGGTGCCGTTGTCAGCCCTCGGCGAAGGCCCGATCCCGCTGGAAATCGCCGGGGAAAAGCTCGTGGCCTTCGAATCCGGCGATGATCAGTGGACTGTGCTGCTGGACCGTTGCCCTCACCGCGGTGCGGCGTTGTCCCTGGGCCGCGTGCTGCCCGAAGGCACCCTGCAGTGTCGCTATCACGGCTGGCGTTTCGGGGCCGGCGGACAGTGTCAGCGCGTGCCCTTCAACGATCTGAATGATGCCGCGCTGGCCAGGATCCGGGCCACCGCAATACCCAGCCGGATGGCGGCGGGTTGCCTGTGGATCTATACCGGCACCGACACCGACACCGAGCCGGCACTGCCGGATACCCTGCAGGGGCCACCCCGCGAGTTCGGCACCTACCAGCAGGAATGGCAGGCGCACTGGACTCGCGCGGTGGAGAACTTCATCGACTTCACGCATCCCCCCTACGCCCATCGCGACACCATCGGCGCCTACTCCCACGACTTTGCCGAACGCGGCGGCACGGCCCAGGTGGAAATCGAGGAACAGGACTGGGGGCTGACCATGATGAATTTCATGGGCAGCCGGCGCTTTGGCTTCCGGCTCGACTGGTATGCCCCGAACATGACGTGCCTGCACTTCGGTCCCGGCCACCAGCTCCACGTGTATTCGATTCCCGTGAACGCCACTCGCACCCGGGTCATGACGGTGCGCGCACTGCCTCAAGGACACGACCAGGCAGACTGGGAAGCGCGCGCGGCAGGCATCGACCACCAGATACTGGACGAAGACCGGCTGATCGTGGAGTCCCAGCCCGGGGACATTGCTGACGCGACTGATGAGATTTCGGTGGCGACGGACGCGCCCACTGTGCGCTTCCGCCGCTGGTACCACCAGCACGTATTGCGCGCTGATCAGCCCCAGCCCATCACTCGTTCCACGGTCCAGTAGGCGCCCGTCACGGCGATTGCCAGCGAGGCCGGTATCTCGATGCGAGGCCGGTACCAGGTACGGTTCCGAAACCACAGTCCGACGGCAAGAAATGCCAGCGTGATAACCGACAGCTGACCGAGCTCTACCCCGACGTTGAAGGCCACCAGTGCGGTCACGAACTCGTTGCGTGGCAGACCGAGCTCAGTCAGCACGCCGGCAAATCCCATGCCGTGTAGCAGCCCGAAGCCGAACACGACGTAGACGCGCCACGGTTTCAGCTTCGGCGTCAGGATGTTCTCGACGGCAACGTAGACAATAGACGCCGAAATCAGCGGTTCGACGATGGACGCCGGCAACGACACGATGCCGTACAGCGACAGCGCGAGGGTGATGGAATGGGCGACGGTAAAGGCTGTGACCTGGTACAGCAGCGGCCGCCAGTGAATGCTCAACAGAAAAATGCCCAGCACGAACAGGATGTGATCCAGCCCCTTGGGCAGGATGTGCGTGAAGCCCAGGGCGGTGTAGTCCTGGAACACCTGCCACGTGGTCCGCGCCTGCGCGAGGCCGGATCCCAGCGGAAACGCCTCGCTCTCGGTACCCGCCATGAGCCATTCCGAACGGATGACTCCCTCTTCAGCCGTGCCGATGCGCAGCGCGCATTCACCGAACAGCGGTGCGACGCGCCAGGTGAATGTCTCCGCGTCGGGTGGCACGACGCCGCGCAGCTGCACGACGCTGAGGCGTTCAACTGCAGTATCGCCCGCATCCGGGATTTCGACGCCGACCAGCGCGGCCGGCTGCGGTCTGCCGTCAAAGCTCGTAGTGACGCCTGCCATGAACTGCCCCGCAAAGGCGTCGAAGCGGAGACGCAGATCAGCGGGAGCCAGCTCGCGCAGCGCGTTGTATTCCGGTGCCTTGGGCGACTCGTTGGTGTCTTCATGCTCCGGCCCGATACCCGCAAGCAGGGCCTCGAGATTGAGCTGAATTGCCACGTCGAACCCGCCGGTGCCATCGAAGGTCACGGTGGCAATCGCCGGGCGCAAACGGTGAGCCTCGGCCGGCCAGGCAACTGCCAGCGCCAGCAGCAATAACAAGGCGCGCATCCACGTTCCGCTTGCGGCGCGTTTCATGCCAAGCTACGCCCCATGCTGAGACAAAAATCCATTCCGGCGCACCTCTGCGCTGCCCTCATCTTCCTGCCAGTTAGCGTGGCCCTGGCTCACGACTTCTGGATCGAGCCGCAAAACTTTCGTCCGCAGGTCCAGGAACCGGTGCCTATCGTACTGCGCGTGGGCGAGGACTTCACGGGCACCAGCCAGCCGCTGATCCCGCAGTGGTTCAGCGATTACGCGGCCACCGGTGCAGGCGAGACCGTGCAGGTGGTTGGGAACATCGGTGACGATCCGGCCGGCAGCTTCCGACCCACGGCACCGGGCAACTGGGTCGTCGGCTATCGCAGTACCCAGGCCTTTGTGGAAATCGAGCCGCCCAAGTTCAACACGTACCTGGAGAAAGAAGGGCTCGAATGGGTAATCGACGCGCGCGCGAAAAGTGGCGAAGCAGAAATGAACGCACGCGAACTCTACTCACGCTGCGCAAAGTCGCTGGTGCGAGTAGGCGACGAGCCGGTGACGGGCGGCTTCGACACCGTCCTTGGCTACCGGCTGGAGCTGATCCCGGAGAGGGATCCTTACAAACTCGAACCGGGCGATGAACTGCCGGTCCGCCTGCTGTACGAAGACGAGCCCCTCGACGGCATCCTGGTCGTCGCATTCACGGCGGAAGACCCGGCCCAGAAACAGCAGCTGCGCACCGATGCCAATGGCCGTGTCATGATCGAACTCAAGGAAACCGGCACCTGGCTGATCAAGGGTGTTCACATCATCGAGTTAGCGGACACCAACGAGCAGGCCGACTGGGAAAGCTTCTGGGCGTCGTTGACCTTCGAACTCGACGACGACGCCTGACACTTGGATTACCGCGCACCGGCAGGCGCAGCAAATTCAGGACAGGAAGCCTCGCGCATAGTTCACGAACTTCTGCTCATCCCTCGGCGCGCCGATGGGTTCCGGCACGTCCATGCCGCGCTGCACGGCAGGCCGCTCGCCGACACGCTGCAGCCACGCCTGCAGGTGATCGAGACCGTCCACCGAAAGGCCTGACCAGGCATGCGACCTCACCCAGGGATAGGTCGCGATGTCAGCCACCGAGTAGAAACCTGCCAGGTAGTCAAACTGCGCGAGGCGCTTGTCGAGCACTTCATAGAGCCGGCGTGTTTCCCGCTGGTAGCGCTCGATGGCGTAGGGAATTTTTTCCGGCGCGTAGCGGTAGAACACGTTGGCCTGCCCCTGCATGGGACCGACACCACCCATCTGGAACATCAGCCACTGCACGGCCAGGGAGCGCTCTTGCGGATCGGCGCCGAGGAGCTGGCTGGTCTTTTCTGCCAGGTACAGCAGCATCGCACCGGATTCGAAGACCGCGAAATCACCGTTGTCGTGATCGACCAGGGCCGGGATCCGACCGTTGGGATTGATTTCCAGGAACTGATCTTCTTTCTGTTCGTTCTGGTCGAGCTTCAGCCAGCGGACTTCATAAGGCAGGCCCACTTCTTCCAGCATGATGGAAACCTTGCGGCCGTTTGGCGTTGCCGCCGTGTACAACGTGATCATTGCGCTAAGTCCAGGAGACAGCTGGCCTGAAATTGTATCCGCAGTCACCGTCCTTCAAGACACCGTTTCGGCCGCTCGGCTTCGCCCCGGAGAGCGCTTGCAGAAGATGCGGGCCCAACGGCTAGAATGATTGGCTTACGTCACTATTGGCCTGTCAGGAAAGAGCCCAGGAACATGCCACCAGCACGATTCAGCCGCAGAGAGGTCGTGGTCCATGCCGGAGCCGCCCTGGCATTGGCCACCGTGGCCTTGCCCGTCCGCCGGGCACTGGCGCAGGAGACCTGGGACCTGATTGTGGTGGGCGGCGGCACGGCCGGGTTGCCCACCGCCCTGTTCGCCGCGGAGCGGGCCCGGGTGCTCATCATCGAGAAAGCACCGGTGCTGGGCGGCACGCTGGACCGGTCCACCGGGCAGGTGGCTGCCGCTGGAACCGTGTTCCAGGATGCGAAAGGCATCGAAGACACACCGGACGCCCATTACGAAGACATCATGCGCATCAATGGCGCAACCTCGGATCCTGCCCTGACCCGATTGCTGGTCGATCACGCGGGGGAAACTCTGAACTGGCTCGCCGCTCACGGCTACACCGTGCGGCCGGAGCACCCGGTAACCGGGTCGGGCCACGACCACTTTCGCACCGCACGCTACCAGTGGGGGCCGCAAAACGGCTGGTCGATCTACCGGGCCATGGAACCGCTGGTGCAACAGGCAGTGGAGCGCGGCCAGCTCACGGTGTTGCTGAACACGAGTGCCGCGGGCCTGATCCAGGCCGCGGACGGCGCGATCACCGGCGTCGTTGCAGAGGACAGTGACGGACAGCGAACAGACTACCGTGCGCGGCAGGTGGTCGTCGCCAGCGGGGGCTGCGCATCGAACCCGGCCATGTACGAAGAGCTTCACGGCGTGCCGTTGTACTGCCAGGTTGCCCATCCCAACAGCCAGGGCATCGGCCTGACGCTTGGCCTCAGCGCGGGTGGCTATCTCCGGGGCGGCGAAAAATACGCGGCGCTGCCCGGCGCAATCCTCGCCAATGACTACTACCCGTCGCCACCCAGTGCGATTTCTGCCTTGAATCCCACGCTCAGGCCACCCTGGGAGATCCTGGTCAACTCCGACGGCGAGCGCTTCGTGCAGGAAGACCACCCGAGCATGAACCACATCGAGCACGCCATCGCAGAGCAACCAGGGCACCGGCACTGGGCCATCTTCGACCAGGCCATACTCGACACCGCACCGCCGCTGGTGCCGGACTGGGATGCCGAGCAAGTCGCGGCAGCCTGCGGGTCGCACCCGATGTTCCGGACTGCAGACACCGTCGGAGACCTGGCAATCCAGGCGGGCATCAATCCGCGCGAGCTGCAACGAAGCGTCGAGACCTACAACAAGGCGCGGGCAAACGGGCGCCCGGATCCCTTCGGCCTGCAGCACCGACCGCTGTCCATCGCCACGCCGCCCTACTACGCGATCCGGATGCAGGGATGGACGGTGATCTCCTTTGCCGGACTGGCCGTGAATGACCGGCTTCAAGTGCTGCAGCCCGGTGGACAGCCGGTGGAAAATCTCTACGCCGTTGGCGAAGTCATTGGCGCAGGCGCGACGTCGGGTCGCGCTTACACGAACGGTATGCTGGTAACCCCAGCGCTGACTTTCGGGCGACTGCTCGGACAACAATTTCTCGAATTCGCCTGAGTTGTCCCACATCGCGTGATGCGCGAACGCGCAGCAGTGGCTTGCGCATATGCGGCGATATACGCGGGCAAGAAAGCCCCCCGGTGCGCGGTGTAGGGGCCCAACGCTCACCGAACAGATTCCTGTTAGTGAACGGCTGTACTCGGGCAAACGAAGTGACGGCCGCCTCGAAGCACGGTCGCGGTGTCCCCCGACGATTGCCGGCCAAACGCAGAACCGGGTTCGCGAAGCGAGCGGGCGCGACGGCTACAGCACACCGGCTAGACAATAGAGCGAACACCCGTTCTCGTTTAGAAGACCTTTAGACAGCCAGTCAAATTGCGCCAGTCGTAGTCGGGGTGTAGCCTGAAAACTATTGTCTGGCCGGGACCCCGCCCGCGCCCACGTGACATCAGTCACGCTTGCAGGCCCGAGGTGGGCTTATGCTCCCGCGTCCAGCCGGAGAGCAGCACAATGAAAATCGTAAACGCGTTAATCGTCGCCTTGTTCCTGGCGATACCTTGTGTCGCTGCTGCAGAAACCTTCCAGCTCTGGATGGAGATGTTCGACGAGACCCGGGATACCACGATCTGCAAGTATCACTCCCGCACGGGCTCGGACGAGGTCGCAGAGTATCCGGGCCGCTATCTCTGCAAGCGCGTGACCTGTGAAGTCCCGCCGGTGGAACGCGACGCGAGGGCCGACAACTGCAAGCCGGCGGCCACCGCTCCCGTCACCTAGCCCGTCTCTCAAGTCAATCGGCATTACCTCCGGGGCCAGCGGGATCGTTCGGTCCAGCGCGCTGCGCAATCTTGCCGGCCGCGCTAGCCCAGGCGGCTTCAGGATCCCTGCGGCTGCGCGCGGGTCTGCCTGAGGTTCGCGTCAGGATCCGCGCAGACGCTAACATTGCTAAGTTTCCGGAAGTCGAGGCACTGACGACGATGCTGCTGAACAAGTCCCGGGCAGACGAGATCATGGACCGCGAAGGGCTGGATGCCCTGGTCGCCGTCTCACCCCGGAACAGCTACTACCTGTCTGACTACTGGGGCCTGTTCAACACGGCCGGCGGTTACGATGCCGCCTACATGGCCGTAGTGCCGGCGGGCGACCGGCCCGGCGCGCTGATCATGCCCGCCCTGGAAATTCGTCGGCTGGAAACTAAGGGCGGCACCTGGCTGCCGCAGGTCTACGCCTATTCCGCTGCCGACGGCGAAGCGGTGTTCGCTGACGGAACTCCAAGGGGCGTGGACTATGCGGGCTGGTCCACGCGCCCGGACGCGGAACTGGGCGAGCTCGAACAACGCTGGGTAGAGATTGTCAGGCGAATGGGTTCGCAGATGTCCGCCGACGCGTTCTGGGCCCTGGTGCGGGCGGTGAAGTCGGCTGGCCTGCAAAGCGGGCGGATTGGGACCGACGATCCACGCGTGGGCCACTGGCTGGCTGCCTGTGGGTTAAACCGGGTGGACTGCTTGTATCAGCCCCAGCTATTCAACGAAATCCGGCTGATCAAGACGGACCGGGAAATTGAATTGATGACGCGTGCGGCTCGGGCCAATGAAGAAGCTCTGCTCGTCGCCGTGGCGGCGATGCACGACGGTGCGACCTGGGGCGAACTGGAGGGCGTCTATCTTGCTGCGATGGCCAACCAGGGTGGGCGCGGAATTTACCTGACCTGCGGCGTGGGCGAACTGCCCGCTGGCAAGGTACGCCGGGGTGAGCCGGTCATGTTCGATGCGCTGGGCCAGGTGGCTCATTACCACGGCGATTTTGGCCGTTGCGGCGTGGTGGGTGAACCATCAGCCGAACACCGCCGGCGTCATCACGCGATTTGTGTCGGCTGGGAGGTGGCCCGGGAGTGGCTGAAGCCCGGCGTTCGCTACAGTGAACTGGCTGCGGCCGTCAGCCAGGCCGTGCGCAAAGAGGGCATCCCGAATTTTCGCGAGCCGGTGGTCCACAGCCTGGGCCTGGAGCACACCGATGATCCGAAGCCGCCGGGCGTGCAACCGCAGACCAAGCCTGACCAGGTCCTGCAGACCGGGATGGTGGTGAATGTAGACATGCCCCACACGGAAATTGGCTGGGGTTCGGTGCACATGGAAGACACGGTGAAGATCACCGCGCACGGTTTCGAGCGTCTCGGCACCGCCGATTTCAGCCTGAGGGTCATTGACTAACGAGTCGTGACCCGGTCCGACGCTTGGGGTTCTGACGGCGGACGCGGCGAGCAGGCCCGCTGAGAGCGTGTCAGTATCCGGGGCCGCCGCCCGTCCAGCTGTGGCAGTCGGCGCATAAGGACAGTAGTTCTCCGTACAGCTCGCTGCGCGTTTCACGCGACGTCGTCTCGCTGCCCGCTGCGCCGATTTCGCGCAGCCGCTGGATCAGGTAGCTAACCTGCGGCTCCTCGCTGGGAGCCTTGGTGATATCCGACGCTTTCACGCGCACGGCGGCAAGGACTTCCGAGCCTCCTTTCCACGCGCTGTCCGATGGTGCAATGAGTCCTTCCCACATGCGATTCACGGCCCACAAGTGTCGCCGCATCTGGATCCTGACTTCATCGCTGTCAGCGGGCGGTGTACCGACGTTGCCCAAACTCATCTCTGCGCCGTTCGCCTGGTGACAGTCCCCACACACGCGCGCCATTTCGCTCACGGAAGCTGCGGCAAACACGAGATGCCGGGCCGACGCGGCTTCCCCGGCATAGCGCCGCATCTCGGCCACATAGGGCTCCCAGTCACCGGGCAGACCCGGCGTCGCGACATGCTCTTCCATCCACACCGCGGGTTCGCGCAGGCCGTCCAGCTGACCCGCAATGATGAAAGTCTTCATCGCGCTGATCGCGCTCAGGTGCTCGTGCATGTGCTCGCCGACCGATAGTTCTGCCGGCGCTGGCCCGTCCTGCGCCGTCGCGACGGCGACGAGCATTGAAACCACCGCCAGACACGAGCCGGTCGCCAACCATCGTCCTGAGTTCATCGAGGTATCCCCACATTCGCCGCCGCGTTGCTGCAAATTATGGACTTCCCCGCCCCTTCTGAACAATGCCGTTCAACTGTGGGGAACCAGGTGGCGGCGCAGCACCGTGATTGGCTGCTGGACCGGCGGGAGCCCGGCATCCCGTTGGCTAGCCAGGCGCGACGCGGGCGTCAGGGCTTGCCTGCTGCCTCAGGATTGCCGGGCCGGACCAGCTCAATTGCGTTGACGTCAATCTCCGTCCGCCGATTGGGGGCCAGGCATTTCACCAGCGCGTCGCCCCGCAGTCCAGGGCATTCGACGAGCGGATCGGCGTCTCCGCAGCCCTGGATAGTCATCTCAGCAACCAGGCCCTTGCCTTCGAGGTAGCGTCGAACAGCTTGCGCCCGACGCTCGGAAAGCGCCTGGTTATATGCTTTCGTGCCGATTCGGCAGCTGTAGCCCGAGATCTTGAGAGTGATTTCTCGCTTGTCCCATAGCTGTTCGATCAGCTCGTCCAACGCCTGTCGCGCCGCCGCATCAAGCGCCGCATCGTCGAACCCAAACCGCGTCTCTGCGCTCACGGCGAGCTGCCTGGTGAACGGCGCCGGCTTCACTGCAGCAGGCGGCGTCGCGGGTTCAGCAACCGGAGGCGCCGCAACCGCTGCGACAGGTTCCCGGCCGCCACCGAAGCGATATTCCGCACTCAGCAGTGCACCGACAAAGGCGATCGTGTCGTCACGAGTGCGAGAAAATTCGGGGGCCAACGGCGCATCCCACCAAACCGACAGGAAGCCGCCGGCGCCGACAGAAAACTGTTCGTTCACCTGGTATTGGTACTGCAGTTTGATCTCGGTGACCGGCACCCAGTCGCTGTCACTGCTCGAATACCCGGCCAGCGTGGTGGAGGACCCGGTTACGGTGCCATCCACGAAGTCCTGCCGGGTCGATTGGCTAATGCGGGCCGAATAGTCCACCTCTGCATACACGATCCCCTGCACCAGGGAACCCGTGAAGCGATGCCGGTCACGCTTCAGATGCCCCTGCAGGCCAATGACCGGCCCGAGGGAGAGATCCCAGTCGGCCCGGCTCTTTTGCACGTCGGTCTCGGTGTTTGTGCTGATGCCCGGGTCGCTCACGCTGGGCCGCATCTCGCTCACCCGGTCGGTGCGATCGTTGTCCATGTCGGCCAGTTCCAGGCCCCACAGGAAGTCGAGCTGGCGATCCGGTCTGTCGACGAGCTCCCGCAGGCCATACAGATCCAGCTTCCAGACCTCGATGTCATTGTCGGCCTGGAAATCCAGCACGGTGAGGGCGCTGTCCTGGTAGAAACCCTGGTTACCGATGTTCGTGGTCACGGATGACAGGCTGGGCACGAAGACGCCGTCGAGGTTTCTGCCTGGCGGATCCGGAAACGGCGGGCCGACGGCATCACTGCGCGGGTTGAATGAGTCTGAGCCGTCCGCATCCAGCCACCAGCCGTTGACCCCGGCGCCCCACTCGCCTTCGCGGTAGTCGAATTCCAGCCGAGGCGCGAAATCGCCGTCCGGTCCCACGTCGATATTGCCCATCAGTTCGGCCGGCGCGAAAGCGCCGCCGCCGAGTGCTGAGCTGCGGGTCCGGGTGGCCACGTCCACGCCCGCGTTCTGTGTCCACAGGTACATGGCATCGAACTCGACGCGCCAGCCATCCGGGGAATCGGCTTTCGCCGGTGCAATACTCAGCATTGCGAGCATCGCCAGCGTTACGAAGAAGGACGTCCGTGTCTTTTCTTTCATTGTTTGGGCTTGATCTGACCGGGAGCAGCAGCCCAGCAAGTTCAGCATCCGGCCCCGGTGAGGCACGCGCTATCCGATGCCAGGGGCGCCAGTTGCCGGGACACGTCGTGCACGTGACATAAAGCCCGTGCTCCCGATCAAGCTCTTTTTATTTTGTTTTCGCATCCTATTGATTTTCCTGATTCTTCGTCAATAGAAACTTACCTTAAGCACGAAATTGCCAGCACAGCACAACGCGAGCTTGGGCGCTGTCGGTGGCTCTGTTATTGTGTTTCTGCGCCCCCGGGAACTGCCACGCGGTTAACGGGGCCGGCCTGATGACGCTCTTGACCGCCTGCACCGAGTTGCGAGGCGGTAAGGGCGTTTTTTTATGGCCGGCAGCAGGTGCGGCAGAACAATAAGGAGAAACAATATGGCCGCCATGGATGGCTATTTGAAGAAGGCAGGATGCCTCGCCCCCCTCCTCGTCAGCGCTCTCGCACCAGCTAATGCTGCGAGCATCCTGGCGGTGGATTCGGTCGCGTCCGGCCTGGGTGACGGCACCGCCGCCAGCACCACATTCGAGACCGGTGCGGAGAACAATGATTCAGCGCCGGGTGGCCCCGCGCACGGCGCCAGGGATCTGCGCAATACGCTGACCGTGGACAAGACCATGGGCCAGCTGGTCGGCGGAGCAGAACCCTATATCGATCTTGTCTTCACCGTTGAGACCGTGTTCAACAATACCCTCGGCATCACCGAATATGCGGTGACCGAGACCCTGACCAACAACACGGGTACCGGCTTCAGCGGGTTTACTTTCCAGCTGGGCTTCGGCACCGGCGCTGAGTTTGCAAGCAATCATTCCACCGATGCGGATGGCGTGGATTTCGACGAAGGGTTGAGCGGCATCGACACGCCGCTACCGATGTCCGATGTCTTTTCCATTTGCGACGCCTGCAGCGATTCCGACCAGCTGACATTCCGTAACGGCGTGCTGGCCGCAGGAGAGACCGCCACCCTGGAATTCCAGCTGGATATCCCCGACCTGTTCTTCGCGGGTGACGTGTTCAACATCCCGAGCGACTTCCTGCTGCCCCCGGACGACGCCACCGGCTTCGCCGGTGGCTACACCTTCACGATTCGGCAGACGCCGACCTTCGTCCCGGTGCCTCCAGCAGCCTGGCTATTCATGTCCGCGCTCGGGCTACTGACCTGGATGAGAAGGCACGCCGCCGAACGTTGAAGCGTAGACCCGAGCCCCGCCTGTAGCGGGCAACCCAGGCACGGCAGCAACCGCGACTCGCATTAGCACCGGCGCAACTCCCGTCGGGCACGCGATGCCCGAGACCGGGTAAGCAGAGCCTGGAGAGGGTCAGGGAAGCGCGAGAAACAGGACCGTCGCTGCGACGGCAATACCCCTTGCGGGTACCGGGTTTAACCTCAGTCGCGATACTGCGACGAGAATCAGGTCGTCCACCTCATCGAGGCATTTCAGAACGCTTTCCATGGTGCTTCTTCTTGTTCTTGTTCGCTGGAAGCAGGAACCATTATGGCCCTGACCGCGGTCCTTCCGACCCCGATTGAACATAAGCACCGGCTTTACCCCTACGGGTCTTGCCCAGCTTGACATTCGGCAGGCCGGGCAGCCAAAAAAAGACCCCGCGGGTCACGCGGGGCCTGGAGGGAGGATCGAAGTAGAAGCACACCCGTACACCTCAGGGGGCAATGTAGCGGTGGCCGGTTTGCCAGCGTATTGCCGCAACATTAAGAGAAGCTAATGTTGGCGGGCGCAAAAGCACCCAATTCCTGAGTTGCCTGTGTGTCCGGCAAGAAAAACCCGGCGTGAGGCCGGGCGTTCTTCCCACTGCATCCTTTTCAAGCGGTGCTGCGTGTCAGGCCGCCTCCCTGAGCGAAGCCAGCACCGTGTCCCTGGTGATACCGTTCTGGTCTGCCTGCAGCGCACGTTTGCGGGCTTCTGCAGCGGGCAAGTAGCTGAACTCGGGCAGGTCGTTGAGTTTCACTGCCCATTCACCCGTGCCGTGACCAACCTCGATGAACGTCATGGTATTGCCATTGTCGAGGTCTTCCAGCGCAAAGGCTCTAAGCCCGTCCGGAATATCGATATATTTGAACGACACCTTGCTCGTCGCCAGATGACTTGCGTCAGACATGGATCAGTCCCTCAGCGTCCTGGTTCACGCTGCCTTTGCAGTTGCTGGATTGCTGGACGACCGTCCGAGGTTGCGCCATCGGTCTGGTCGGTAGCCCAAGATTCCTACCTGGGCCAAGCTTGAGTCAACTGTTATTCGCGCAACGAAGTTCGTGTAACCTCGCATCAGCCACTTGCGGAACGTTCTTGAAGTCGGCGACAGGATCGCAGCAACTACCCTGCGCGGTCCGTTCTGAGTCAACGGGGCGCCCAATCCACTCACCGCCGACGCTGGCAACCTGCCCCAGCGGCGAAACCACGAGTCTGGCGCCGGCCTCCAGGCCGAAGGCGAGCACCGTGTCTTCCGGTGTCTGGAAGGCGATTTCGACATCGCGGCGACGCAGCAGGTCATTCTCGACCGTGTAGACGTAGCTGCCCTGGTAGATACTGCGGGTGGGGATCACCATCGCCGCGTCC